>CASFOM010000073.1 GCA_949296295.1 uncultured Alistipes sp.
GACACTTTCCATCGGATTTTTGGCTCAATTGTTTTTTTCTGCCCGTATTCTTGTTCAATGGATTTTATCTGAACGGGCCAAAAGAGTGGTGTCTCCCTCTATTTTTTGGATATTGAGTCTGGCTGGCTCTTTTCTATTATGTCTGTATGGTTGGTTAAGAGATGATTTTTCCATTATTCTTGGACAATTTATTTCCTATTATATTTATTTATGGAATCTGAAAGAAAAGGGTATCTGGAAAAAATTTCCAGATGTTGCTAAAGGGGTATTTTTACTTATGCCCATAATTGCTGCAATTTTTATGCTTCGAGATGCCGAAGCGTTTATCAATGACTTTTTTAAAAATGATGAAGTACCTTTATGGTTGTTGATTTTCGGCTCAATGGGACAAATTATATTTACTTTACGGTTTATTTATCAGTGGATTTATTCTGTTCGTAGCAAACAATCGGTCTTACCTGCCGGCTTTTGGATTATCAGTTTGATAGGTTCTTCCATTATTGTTACTTATGGAACAATCAGATTAGACCCTGTCTTGATATTGGGACAATCCTTTGGAGTGGTGGCCTATATTCGAAATCTTTACATATGGTATCATCAAACAAAAAATTCCGTTTATGAAAAATAATCTGAAATCATCTTGGGCAATATATTTATATTTATATGTGTTATTGGCTTTGTTGCCGGTATTGATTTTTCGAGATTATACTCCAAGTAATGAGTTACGTTACTTAAGTATTGCTGATGAAGCTTTGCAAAATGGAACTTTTTTTGCCTTTACCAATCAGGGAATGCCTTATGCGGATAAACCGCCCTTGTATTTGTGGATTGTCATGTTGGGAAAATGGTTGCTGGGTGAACACCATATGTGGTTTTTATCTCTTTTTTCTTTGATTCCCGCTTTTGTTATCATTCATATCATGGACAAGTGGACAAAGCAAGAACTCGGTACAGAATATCGTTTGACGGCAAAACTTTTGTTGTGCAGTTGTGGTTTGTTTCTTGGGTTGGCCATTGTGTTGCGTATGGATATGTTGATGTGTATGTTCATTACATTGTCCCTTTACACTTTTTATAACTTGTTTAAAGGAGAAGGGAGTCAAGATAAATATGCTCTTCTGTTCCCGATTTATGTCTTTTTAGCGGTATTCAGTAAAGGTCCTGTCGGTATTTTGGTCCCTTTGCTGTGTACAATTGTATTTCTGTTATGGAGTAAGCGTATTCGTACTATCGGACGTTATTGGGGATGGAAAACATGGGGAATTTTATTAGTAGCATGTTTTTTATGGTTTGGTGCCGTATATCTTGAAGGCGGTTCTTCTTATTTGAATAATTTATTGTTCCATCAAACCATAGACCGAGCGGTAAATTCATTTCATCATGAAGAACCGTTTTACTATTATTTGATATCTGTCTGGTATTCTCTGTTCCCCTGGTCTTTATTGTTGATAGGAATGATTATTGTTGCTGTTTGTAAAAAATGGATTCAATCTGATTTACAAAAATTTTTCCTGTCGATTATAGTGACCTCTTTTATTATGCTTTCTGTAATCAGTTCTAAGATTGCTGTATATTTGCTTCCCATATTTCCATTTGTTGTTTATTTAGCTGCTATGCAGTTTTCTCGTTTCCAATGGAATAAATGGTTGGCATTGACCATTGCCTTTCCTGCTTTGGTTTTTACTTTGGCTCTTCCCGTATTTGCAGGTGTCGCAAGACAGGAAAATACTCTTTTTTTGAATCAAGGATGTTTTTATGTAGCCACAGGAATATTGACTTTATCCGGGATAGGGGCATTTTATTTATTGTATGTTTCTAAAAAAATGAAACAGACGATTCAAATATTGGTAACAGGTTTCTTTTCTGCCGTTTTTGTTGGAGGATGGGCTTTACCTAAAATCAATAGCGAAATAGGGTATGGAGAATTATGTCGTACCGCTTTAAAGGTAGCCGAAAATCATTCTATTTCCCGATATTGTGTTTGGAAAATTTCTCGTCCTGAAAATATGGATGTATATTTACAACAAGATATACAAGAGGTTACACAGGAGGAAATTCTTGCCGGAAAACTGCATGAAACAGTTTTGTTGTTACCTGTCAAGGAGATGGAAAAAGTGAAACCCATGGTTTCCGGAAAAGAAAATTATCAGGTAGGGCCTTACAATATTGTTGTATTATGAGTTTAGAAGAGAAAAAGGTAAAGATATTGGTTACCGGAGCAGCTGGCTTTATTGGATTTTCATTGGTAAAAGAGTTGCTTGAACAGGGATATGAAGTGGTAGGATTGGATTGTATCAATTCCTATTATGATGTAACATTAAAACAGGCTCGTTTAAAAGAGACAGGAATCAATGCGCAGGTAATTCAAGAAGGAAAATTGGAAACAAGTCAGATTTATCCTTTTTATCGGTTTGTCAAACTTGATTTGGCTGATCGGAATGGGATGGCTTCTCTTTTTGAATCAGAAGGTTTTGATGTCGTAATTAATTTGGCAGGACAAGCCGGAGTACGATATTCTATTGAAAATCCGTATGCTTACGTAGAATCCAATATCGTTGGATTTTTAAATATTTTGGAAAACTGTCGTAGTCATCCTGTCAAACATTTGTTATATGCCAGTTCCAGCAGCGTTTACGGGTTAAATGACCAGGTTCCTTTTAAGGAAAAAGATGTTACTGATACGCCCGTCAGTCTGTATGCTGCGACAAAGAAATCCAATGAATTGATGGCTTTTTCATACAGTAAACTATATGGTATTCCTGTGACGGGATTACGTTTTTTTACCGTATATGGGCCTTGGGGGAGACCCGATATGGCTCCTTTCCTCTTTTTGAAATCCATTTTGGAAGGGACTCCTATTAAAGTCTTTAATCATGGAAAGTTAAGTCGCGACTTTACTTTTATTGATGATATTGTAGAAGGAATTATGCGAATTATCCTTCATCCTTCTTCTGAAAAAATACCTTCTCGCATTTATAACATAGGGAATTCTGCTCCTGTACAACTTATGGATTTTATTACCATCATGGAAAATGTTGCTGGGAAAAAAGCGGTTAAGCAAATGATGGATATGCAACCGGGTGATGTTTATTGTACTTATGCGGATGTCTCTCTGTTGCAAAGGGATTTCGGATATCGGCCTAAGGTTTCCATAGAAGAGGGAATAAAACGTTTTTATGACTGGTATATCCACTATTTTGGTGAAAAATAGTATAAAATATCAAGTGGGATGTTTTTGGATAAAATAAAAAATAGGATAAAATCCCCTATCTTTGTTTTATGTTTTCAAAAGTTGCCTATTGCTGTATGACTGTAAGAGTGTCAATAATTATACTTTTTTGTATCGGTTTTTTTTCTTGTACTAAAATCACTACACATTGTAACTATTATGTGGTTACTTTGGAAGAACCTGCTTCCAAAGCTCCTGTAATTCCATCGGTTGATGTTATCGGCTATGTGTTTGAAGCTGATACATTGAATTATTCTATTGATTCCTATGAGGCTGCTGTTCGGGGAGAATTGAGTGCCAATAATCAGTCCGGTGTTAAAAAGTTTTTAAAAAAAACAGAATATGAAACAGTCTCCGGACAACTTACCTTTCGCTCTTTGGATGCTGGTACTTTTATTTTGATGGTTTGTGATACTTTGAATAAAATATATGCTTTTAAGCAGGTTGATATATTGGAGGGAATAGATCAAGTAGTTGTAAAATTAACTTTCTATCCTTATTTGTTTGAATCGAATCCCGATACGACTGTTTTGTCGAATAAATGGATTGAGAAAAAGACGGAATATCATGCGACGATTCAATAAAAAATCTCCTCTTCCCAAGAATACTCCTTTTCGAAAATTGAAAGTTTGTTGCATATTCAATATTGCACCATTATATCGTCGTGCTGTGTATCAACGGATGAGTGAAGATGAAGATATTGATTATTCTTTTTATTGCGGACTGGAATCTCCGGAGATAGAAGCGCTGACTGATATGTCTCAAATAAAAGGGTTTCGGAGGTATCTTTCCAATCGCTATTCCGGACAAAAACTTATTTGGCAAAAAGGGTGGTGGAGAACGATTTTAACTCGTTATGATGCTTATATTTTAACGGGGAATCCAGGAATTCGCTCTAATTGGTTGATAGTGCTCTATGCTCGCATAACCGGGAAAAAGGTCTATTTATGGACTCATGGATTGTATGGAAATGAATCTATCCGGCAGAAACGAATTAATTACGGGTATATGAAGTTAGCCGGAAATTTGTTTCTGTACGGTAATCGGGCCAAATATTTGTTGCATCAGCGGGGATATCCTTTTCAGAAAATGCATGTAATTTATAATTCATTGGATTATTCGCGTCAATGTGCTTTACGAGATAAATACCGGAATGCAGGGTATATGCGAAACTATTTCGGAAATGACTTTCCTGTAATCGCTTTTGTAGGCCGGTTGACGGCGGTGAAATCCCTTGATTTACTGATTAAAGCTGTGGCATTGCTGAAAATACAGTCTGTGAATGTCAATATCGTTTTTTTAGGTACCGGCCCTTTGAAAAAGGATTTGGAAAAATTAGTCGAAGAGGTTAATATAGATGATAGGGTGTGGTTTTACGGAGCTTGTTATGATGAAGAGATGATTGCTTCCATTCTCCAAAATGCTACCTTATGCGTTAGTCCCGGTAATGTCGGATTGACGGCTGTACATGCTCTTTCGTATGGCGTTCCTGTGATTACTCATAATAAATACAGTATGCAAATGCCCGAATATGAATCAATACGTTCAGGCAAGAGTGGTGATTTCTTTAAATATAATGATGTCTTTTCTTTAAGTGAGGTTATTGAAAAGTGGTTGAATATAATGAAAGAGCCACAGCAGGCTGAAAAAATAAAAAAGAATTGTTATAAAATCGTGGATGATTTATATAATCCGATGCGACAAAGTGCATTGTTGAATCGGGTATTGTTACAAGATATCGGCTTAAAACGAAAAAAATGAGTGGTACATATTTTGTTGAAGTTATATATAAATAAGCAATTAATACCATGACGAAAAAACATACAAAAGAAGAAGTGGTTGAAAATGAGTCTGTTAATGTTGAAGAAGAGGCACAAACAGATCTTCCTCAACCAGAAGAAGAACCGGAACAAAATGACAATTTGGCAGATGATAAGAATTCGGGAAGCGACATTGCGTCACAATTGAATGAACAACTGCAAGAATGTCAGGATAGATATATTCGTTTACAGGCAGACTTTGATAATTTTAGGAAAAGGACTTTAAAAGAAAAGATGGAATTGATTGATTCTGCCGGAGCAGAGGTCATAAAGTCTGTATTAACCGTGATGGATGATATGGATCGAGCTGTTGCTGCTATGCAAACAAGCGATGATATTAATGCTATGAGACAGGGAATAGAATTGATATCCAATAAATTACAAGATGTTTTAAAACAACGTCAAGTAAAAGAGATTCCTGCTTTGGGAGAAGAATTCAATACGGATTATCATGATGCCATAGCTAAAGTTCCGGTAGAGGATGAAACGAAAAAAGGAAAAATAATAGACGTTATAGAAAAAGGTTATCTATTGAAGGATAAGGTAATTCGTTTTTCTAAAGTAGTAGTTGGAGAATAAATCAATGGCAAAAAGAGATTATTACGAAGTGCTGGGGGTGGCAAAAACAGCTACTGCCGATGAGATAAAAAAAGCATATCGTAAAGCAGCAATAAAATATCATCCCGATAAAAATCCTGGAGATAAAGAGGCTGAAGAAAAATTTAAAGAGGCAGCAGAAGCATACGATATTTTGAGTAATCCGGATAAAAGAGCCCGTTATGACCAATTTGGTCATGAAGGAATGAATGCTGGTGGTTTTAGCGGTGCTTCTGGGGCTTATGGCGGAAGTTTCTCCATGGAAGATATCTTTGAACGATTCGGGGATTTGTTCGGAGGTCACTTTGGCGGTTTTGGCGGAGGAGGCTTTTCCGGAAGCAGTCGTCGTGTGAATCGAGGTTCCGATTTGCGAGTAAAAGTACGTTTGTCTTTGGCTGATATCGCTAATGGTATCAACAAAAAGATGAAAATCAATAAATTGGTCAGTTGTAAAGTATGTGGAGGATCGGGCGCTAAAGATAGTCATTCTTATACAACTTGTACTACTTGTAATGGATCGGGATATGTAACCCAAATTGTTAATACTTTCTTTGGAAGAACTCAAACCTCTCAGCCTTGTCCTGCTTGTGGAGGAGAAGGAAAGATTATTACCCAGAAATGTCCTCATTGTCATGGAGAGGGAGTTGAAAAGGCAGAAGAAATTATTGATGTACATATTCCCGCAGGCGTGGCAGAGGGAATGCAGTTATCTGTTTCAGGGAAAGGAAATGCCGCTAAACATGGAGGAATTAACGGTGATTTACTTATTGTTATAGAAGAAGAACCTCATCCAGAATTGGTGCGAGATGGGTGTGATTTAATATATAACTTGAAGCTGAAAGTGACAGATGCCATATTGGGGCAGTCGGTCGAAGTCCCTTCTGTTGATGGTAAGGTAAAAATCAAGGTTGAACCCGGGACTCAACCGGGTAGAGTACTTCGCTTAAGAGGAAAAGGTCTTCCTGATATTAATAGCCGAAATAAAGGGGATTTATTGGTTTGTGTAGATATTTTTATTCCTAAGAGTGTTTCTGCTAATGATAAAAAATTGTTGGAAGAATTATCTAAATCGGCTTATTTGGAACCTCCTAAAAATACCAAAGAAGCTAATATCTTTGAGCGAATGAGAAGTTTCTTTTTACAATAATTTTTAATCATAAAAGAGGTGTGTCATTATGAGAGTTTTGGCACACCTCTTTTTTAATACAGTTTGTCAATTCAAGATAAAGGGGAAGAATTACAGTTTATTGGGTAAATGACTGAATCGGTAATTTGAAAGTATGGCTGGATCTCAATATAGATGTTGCTTTTATGATTGAAATGGAGAATGAAAAACGGGAAATCTAATATCTTTGTAGGTTACAGAAATATGGATAAAATTTCTATTGCGTAAGTAATATAGCGAGTGATAAGTTATACCATTATTTTGTTTTGCATATTATCAATATGAGTGAATTTTTTTCAGATATAGCCAATTATGATTTCTTGAGGAATGCATTGTTTGCATCTTTGTGTTCTGCCATTATTTGTGGAATAGTAGGTAGTTATATTGTAATTCGAAGATTGGTATTTCTAAGTGGAGGAATAACTCACTCTTCATTTGGAGGAATAGGCGTGGCCTATTATTTAGGAATTAATCCTATTTGGGGAGCATTGGCTTTTGCCGCTATTTCTGCCTTGGGGATGACTTATTTGTCTGGAAAGATGAAAATCAGAGAAGATTCTGCTATCGGTATTTTATGGGCAATAGGTATGGCCATCGGTATTTTATTTATATCCATGACACCAGGATATGCTCCGAATTTAATGAGTTTTCTCTTTGGTAATATTTTAACTGTTGATGCAACAGTACTTTGGGGAAATGTTTTTCTTGCCGTTTTTTTGATGTTGTTGTTTGGAATATTTAATAAATTGATTCTTTTTACAGCTTTTGACCCTCTTTTTTCTGAAACCCAACGGTTACCTGTTCGCGTAATTAATTGTGTCGCACTGGTTTTGGTCGCTGTGGCTATCGTCTTTATTATCAAACTAATTGGTATTATGTTATTGATTTCTTTATTGACTATTCCTCCTATTATTGCCAATTTGTTTACTGATTCCTATAATCGAATTACTATGTATGCTATTGGATTTACTATATTGGGAAATGTTTTGGGGTTATACATCAGTTATCAAACCGATTTCCCTTCTGGGGCTTCGATTGTAATTGTATTGGGATTGTTTTATTTATTGGTTCGTATGGGAAGGTATTTTATGCATAGGAAACAGATAGGTAAAAAGAAGTTAATCTGACCCACAGATTAATTTTAGTTTCCGAATGTTGTTCATCCAATAAAATAATGTGTCTTCTTTTTCTTCTGATTCACAGAAATCTGTTACAAATAAAGAAAGGTCATTGGATATTTCACTGGCTGTGATACGTAATTCAAAAAAATATTCAGAATCTTGATCTTCTTCCCACCGGAATTTGATGTATTCATTTTCTGATTTTGCAATCATTTGAGCTATGTTTTCTTGCTTCCCCCAAAAAAATATATAGGTATCATCTGGTTCAATGACTACTTTATCTGCAAACCAACCAGATAGACCGATATCTGTACTAATCATTCGAAATAACAATGAACGAGAACAATTAAAGTGATATTCTGACTCAATTTTTTCTTTCATAATTCTCAAGTATGGTTTTAATTGTATTTTTCCCTGAAAATTCAATGCCAAACCTGATTTTCAGATATAAAAATCAGAAAAATATTATTTCATATATAATTATGAAACGTTCACAAGATATATATAATTTTTTGAATATGAAACAATTATTCTATTTATACTGTTATTAATTTGTTAAATATTGGATTGTGGATATGGTTGGATAATAGTTTTTATAGAAAAGCTATTGGCTTTTATTGGTCAATCTGGGAAAATTTACACATCGTTATTTATTTGAATAGACATTAGATTTCCGTATTCTCATATATCGAAAAAAATACCATACAGAAATAGAAAGTTATTTATCTGAAGGGCCTAAGTTGAAGGAGATTCGATAATAATTGATAATGATGAACATTCCTTTTTTTGTTTATTTATTTCAATTTATTGAAAGAACAAGCGGTGGTTGTTTAATAAAGAAACAAGGTCAAATTTTGGGAATAAACAGAACAAATAACAAAATTATCACTATCACCTTTTTTGTAAAAAGCCACCTATAAATACAGATATATTCTGTATCTTTGCATCTGTTAATTTTTACCCGAATGAAGAATAATATGATTCCGGCTTATTGCCGTACCTTATTGGTGTTCTTATCTTTTTGTATTACACCATCTCTTTTTGCTGTTTCCATGTATCATGAACACAAAACGCCCAAATTGGTAGTACAAGTCATCGTTTCCCAAATGCGTTATGATTATATGGCCAAGTTTGGAAAGAATTTTTCCAATTATGGTTTTCGGAAACTCCTTTCAGAAGGAATGAATTGTACCAATGCTCGGTATAATTATATGTTTACCCAATCTGCCCCGGGAATCGTTACCTTAATGTCGGGAACTCAACCTGCTCAACATGGTATTGTGGGAGATGGATGGATTAACTATACAACCAATGAATCTATTTCAGCAACCAGTGATGTCAAAGAAAAAGGAGTAGGGTGCGATGAAGGAGAAGGACAATATTCCCCACGTCGGTTGTTAGTCAGTACTATTGCCGATGAATTAAAACGTCATTATCCAGAAAGTAAAATAGTATCAATAGCAGCAGATCCCAATGGAGCTATTTTAGCAGGAGGAATCTCTCCTGAAAATGATGTATATTGGTTTGATGAACGTTATGGCGGCTGGGTGACCAGTACTTATTACAAGCAAGTACTTCCTCAATGGGTTACCACCTTCAATGACAGCACATTAAAGGTAGAATACACCAATAAATTATGGCATATTTCACTTCCCATAGATTCTTATGTTTGTCATGATGCCTCTTCTATACTATTAGACACTACGGTTAAATTTTCATTCAATACTATTTTCCGTCCTAAGAATAAAGAATATGACCGTATGCAACAAACGCCATTCGGGAATAGTTATTTAAAAGATTTTGCACTTGAGATGATTCGTCGGGATTCTCTTGGACAAGATGATATTCCTGATTTGCTAACACTAAATTTCAGTTCACATCGTTATATTACTAAATATTTTGGTATTGAATCGGTAGAGTTGGAAGATGCTTTTTATAAACTTGATCAAGACTTGGGAGACTTAATCAGTTATTTAGATGGCAATATTGGGAAGGAAAATTATATTTTAATGCTTACCTCAGATCACGGAACAAGTGATAATATCTCCAAAGACAAAGAGTTGGCCTCTTCCGGCACCTTTAATGCCATGCAGTTTAAAGTGTTGATTAGTGGTTTCTTAGGAGCACAATATGGTGATGGAGACTGGGTTAGTGAATATCGTAATCGTCAAATTTATCTAAACCGCCGACTTATCTTTGAGAAAGGTCTTTCTTTGGAAGAGATACAAAACAAGGTAGCCACCTTCGCTTTACAATTTGGCGGAATCGCACAAGCTATTCCTTCTCTGACCTTGCAATCTAACTATTATGGGAAAGGTATCCTACATAAAATCCAAAATAGTTTCTATCCAAAACATTCAGGAGATGTAGTAATCAATCTATTGCCGGGGTGGATTGAATTAGAAGATGAAGATGCCGAATGGATTACAAGTGCTTCAGGTTCCCCCTATGAATATGATATTCATGTCCCTCTGCTATGGTATGGTAGTGACATTGCGCAATCAGCACTTCACCGTACTATTGATATGATAGATGTAGCTCCTACAATTTGCGAAATATTGGGTATTGCCCATACCAATGCTTGTGAAGGGCTCACTATTAACGAGTTAATTACACAATTGGAATAAATATATATATCAATGACTATCAATGAGATACAGGAAGAAATTATTGATGAATTTTCTTCCTTTGATGATTGGATGGATAAATATAATTACCTCATCGAATTAAGTAAGGAACTGCCCATTATGGATAGTGCCTATAAAACGGAATCATATTTGATACAAGGTTGTCAGTCCCGGGTTTGGATTTATGCTGCTTTAGAAAATGGGAAAATACATTATACGGCAGATAGTGATGCTATTATAGCCAAGGGGTTAATCGCTTTATTGGTGAGAGTATTGGACAATCATTCTCCGGAAGAAATTTTAGAAGCAGATCTTTATTTCATCGATCGGATTGGGATGAAAGAAAATCTTACCCCTACGCGGGCCAATGGATTACTCTCCATGATCAAGCAAATGAAAATGTACGCATTAGCTTTTAAGAATAGATAAAAATGGTGACACCAGAAGAAATACTGCGTATAGAGCAGGATATTATTTATACATTAAAAAATATATATGATCCTGAAATTCCCGTTAATATATATGATTTAGGATTGGTTTATGAAATAGATGTGGAACCGGGAGGAGAGGCTAATATACGGATGACATTGACGGCTCCCAACTGTCCAATGGCCGATGTATTGTTACAGCAGGTAAATGATGATGTATTGAAGGTTAAGGGCGTTAATTCAGTCAATGTAGTTCTGACTTTTGATCCGCCTTGGAGTAGGGAAATGATATCCGAGGCTGCCTTATTGGAATTGGGAATGTTATAAAATACAAAAATCATGGATGAACAACTGAAGAACGAAGTAAATCAAGCTGTAAACATACTCCGTAAGGGGGGGATAATTTTGTATCCGACGGATACTGTTTGGGGAATAGGATGTGATGCAACTAATGCGGAAGCAGTAGAACGAATCTATCGTTTAAAGCAAAAAAAAGAGGCTAAAAGTATGTTGGTTTTGGTAGATAGTATTGATAAAATCAGCCTTTATACCGAGCATATTCCTCAAGTTGCATGGGATTTATTAGAATTGGCGGACAAACCACTTACATTAATTCTTCCCAAAGCCAAAAAAGTAGCAGAAAATTTGGTTCCACCAGAGGGGACCTTAGGAATACGGGTTCCCAAACATGATTTTTGTATTGCCTTAGCCCGTAAATTAGGGCGTCCCATTGTTTCTACCTCTGCCAATTTAACAGGTTCTCCTGCTCCTGCTCGTTTTACACAAATTAGTGAAGAAATTAAGGAGGGAGTTGATTATATTGTCAATTCTATCTATGAGGCAGGAGCTACCGGATCTCCTTCTTCAATTATTCAACTAAACGAAAGTAGTGAAGTAAAAATATTAAGACCATAATACATTATCTATCATGACAGAAACACCTATTCAAATTCGTTTTTCTGATATTGATGCTCTTCACCACGTCAATAATGCTTGTATCCAACATTATTATGATCAAGGGAAAAGTAGTTATATGCAGGAAGTGTTGGGTATGGGGCATATATGGGAAGGGTATGGTTTTATTCAGGCTAATACCAACACTAATTTTTTAATTCCTATTTATATAGAAGATCATATTTTGGTACAAACTCGAGTTATTCGTATAGGAACCAAAAGTGTTACTTTTTACCAAGAAGTTATATCAACAGATACAGGAAAGGTACTATCTAATTGTACTTCAGTATTGGTAGGATTTGATATTCCTCAGAAACGTTCTATTGCCTTACTCCCGGAATGGATAGAGGCAATAAAGAAACATGAATCACTATAAAAAACGATATCACCAAGTTTGTTATATAGTAGAAACAAGAGAAACAGGAATACAGGGAGTACCTTATTTTTAAATTTTTTTGTACTATTCTTGTAAAAATAAAGGAGATGTGTCTTTTCTCTATTAGACACATCTCCTTTTAATGTTTCTTTCTCCTTAAAAAGAAAAATCAATTTGATTTATTTGGCGTAACTGATGGATCTTGTTTCCCGAATAACTGTAATCTTAACTTGTCCAGGATAAGTCATTTCATCCTGAATTCGTTTAGCAATGTCATGAGACAAAGTATCAGCCTCCTGATCAGAAATCTTTTCACTTCCTACAATTACCCGTAATTCACGACCAGCTTGAATAGCATAAGTTTTCAAAACGCCAGGATAAGACAATGCCAAATCCTCCATTTCTTTCAGCCTTTTGATATAAGATTCGACCACTTCTCTCCGAGCGCCAGGACGAGCCCCAGAGATAGCGTCACAAACCTGAACAATAGGAGCAATCAAAGAATTCATTTCTATTTCGTCATGATGAGCACCGATTGCATTAACCACTTCTGGCTTTTCCTTATATTTTTCGGCGAATTTCATTCCTATAATAGCATGAGGCAATTCAGGTTCATCGTCAGGTACCTTCCCTATATCATGCAATAATCCAGCTCGTTTTGCCAATTTTACATTCAATCCCAATTCTGCTGCCATGATACCGCAGAGATTGGCCACTTCGCGTGAATGTTGCAATAAGTTTTGTCCATATGAGGAACGGTACTTCATTTTTCCTATTAATCGGATCATTTCCGGATGCAACCCATGAATACCCAAATCAATGGAAGTTCGTTTCCCGGCTTCAATAATTTCTTCTTCAATTTGTTTTTGCACCTTTGCGACCACTTCTTCTATTCGGGCAGGGTGGATTCGCCCATCCGTAACCAATTGATGTAAAGCCAATCGGGCAATTTCTCTACGGACAGGATCAAAAGCAGAAAGAATAATGGCTTCTGGTGTATCGTCTACAATTATTTCTACTCCCGTAGCAGCTTCCAAAGCACGAATATTCCGTCCTTCACGACCAATAATACGTCCTTTCACCTCATCGCTATCGATATTGAATACGGTGACGGAATTTTCAATGGCTGTTTCTGTAGCTACACGCTGAATTGTTTGTATGACAATTCGTTTAGCCTCTTTCCCCGCAGTCATTTTAGCTTCATCAATAATGTCATTAATCAAAGTAGCAGCTTCTGACTGGGCTTCTCCTTTCATCATATCGATTAAAAGGTTTTTAGCTTCTTCTGCAGAAAGACTACTTACCTCTTCCAAGCGAGACATTTCTTCCTTTAACAACGCTTCATATTCTTCTTTTTTACGTTCCAACTGTTCAAATTGCAAAGCATAAGTCTGCTTGGTTTGTTCCAATGCAGAAGCCATTTTTTGCAATTCATCATTTCTTTGGTTTAATTGACTTTCACGTTGTTTGGCTTTATTTTCTTGTTGGGCCAATTTGGAATTGCGTTCATTAACCGCTTTTTCATGTTCTGCTTTCAACTGTAAAAAACGTTCCTTAGCCTGCAGTATCTTCTCCTTTTTTATCATTTCCCCTTCATTTTCGGCCTCTTTTAAAAGCATTTCTTTACGCTTCAGGGCGATTTTGGAGGTAACCATATAAGCTATGGCAGAAGCGATGGCGGCAGCAACTAAAGCAACGATAAGTGCAGTGGTTGTCGTATCCATTTTATACTATAAATTTTTAATTAGTTATATTGTTTTATCCTTTTTTCTATATAAAAAATCCCACATGAAAATCCTATTATTGTTGACGAAACCCCAAAAAGACATGATTAGAGTTTCCGAGAATATTCGAACGTCCAACGCCTCATTACGAGGCCCTTCCGGAAGGAAGGGTAAGGCCTGTTCTACTATTATCGAGAAGTTGCTCGAAAATAATAAAGTGTTGAGTTTCGCAAGCTTTTAGGAAATTCATGCGGGATGAATTCTATTCCTTATATGTAAAAGAACGTATTGTTTATATTTTTTCTCCTTTTTCCAGATAATCAGACAAAAGAGCTTCAATATCTGTCAGTTTTTGATTAATAGGAACAGGCGATTCTTCCTGCTTCTGATTAATCAACATAATGGAAGTTTGTAAAGCTGATAACGCCAAACAATCAAACGGGTCCTCTATCTGAAGTTTATATTCTGCATATTTATCATCCAACAGTTTAGCCGCTTTTCGCACCGTTTCTTCGTTTTTTCGGTCAATAGTCGGCTTAAACACTTTCCCGGCAATTCTGATTGTTATTGTCAGTTTATTATCCATTATTTATATAATGAATTACATCCAATCTGTAATATTCATCTGTTTATCAGAGCAATACAATTATCAATCTCCCGCAAGATTTTCTTAATTGCTTGTCGAGCTACTTTGGTAGAGCCTGCTGTTTGTGCCAACCCATTAGATAACTCCTGCACTTTGATTTTTGCTTCCAAAGAAGCAATTTTCTTGTCTTGCTCTGTCTTTTCCCGAACCAATTTTTCAATAGTGGCCATTAATTGCTTATTTTCCTTTGCCAGAGTGCGGTTTAGAACAATTATCTGTTCTACTTTCTTTTTTATTCTCGCAATCTTAATACCAATATCTTCCATGGTTCTTTTTACAAAGTTAAGATTTATTACATGAAAATCAAAACATAAAATAAACAAAATCGAATCATATTATATTCGACTATATATATCGTAGCTGTCAACCTTATAAATTTCAACTACATAGAATTCTCCTAAAATCAGTTCTTTTTCCGTACATACTATCACTTCCTGATCTACTTCAGGAGAATCGTATTGGGTTCTTCCTATATAGAATCCATTTTCTTTTCGGTCAATGATTACTTTCTGACGGGTTCCCATCCATTTTTCATTATTCTCCAAAGAGATTTGTTGTTGCGCACGCATAATGAAGTCTGCCCGTCTTTCCTTTTCTTCTTGGGGTACATCATCCGTTAGGTTTTCAGCAGAATAAGTACCTTCTTCCTCGCTGTAAGTAAATACCCCCAATCGATCGAATCGATTTTTCAAGACAAATTGATGCAACTTCTCTATATCTTGGAGAGATTCGCCAGGATAACCCACGAGTAATGTTGTCCGAATAGCGATATCAGGAATTTCTTTTCGCAGTTTATCAATCAACTGTTGAGTCTGTTCTTCTGAAATTCCTCTTCTCATTCTTTTCAATACAGAATTACTGATATGTTGAAAAGGGATATCTATATAATGACACATCTTGGGCTCATTTTTCATCACCTCAATAACATCTTCCGGAAATTGTGCTGGATAAGCATAATGAAGTCTAATCCATTCTATCCCTTCTATACGACATAAACGGCGAAGCAACTCTCCCAATTTTCGTTCCCCGTACAAATCCAAACCATAATAAGTTGTATCCTGAGCAATAACCATTAACTCTTTGACCCCTTTATCGGCTAATTTTCGAGCTTCCTCCTCCAATAATTCCATAGGAACAGATTTATGTTTCCCTCGAATTAAAGGAATGGCACAATAGCCACATCCCCAGTTACACCCTTCTGAAATTTTTAAATAGGCATAATGGGGCAGAGTAGTAAGCATCCTTTCTCCTGTCAAGTCTTTTTGATAAGTCCCCCCCAATCCTTTAATGATTTCCTGTAAATTATTCACACCAAAAAAATCATCGACTTCTGGAATTTCTTGTTTCAATTCTTTCTTATACCGTTCGGAAAGACATCCAATAACATATAAATGTGTTATATATCCATTAGTTTTGGCGTGAGCAAATTTCAATATGGTATCTATCGATTCCTCTTTCGCATCTCCTATAAAGCCACAAGTATTAATAACAACAATTTTTGCCGTTGTATCATTGGAATCGAATATTACATCAAATCCGCTATATTTAAGTTGGGCTGCAATATGTTCTGAATCTACAATGTTTTTAGAACAACCCAACGTTACTATATTAATCGTCCTGTTTTTCGCCATGAATAAGGTAATTAATTAATGACGGAATAAAGTATCAACAAAATCTTTTTTATCAAACACCTGCAAATGATCAATCCCTTCTCCTACTCCAATATAGCGGATAGGAATTTTAAACTGATCCGATATTCCAATCACCACACCACCTTTAGCTGTCCCGTCCAATTTGGTAATAGCCAACGAGGTCACTTGTGTTGCGGCTGTGAATTGACGGGCTTGTTCAAAAGCATTTTGTCCGGTAGAACCATCCAAAACCAACAAAACTTCATGTGGAGCATTGGGAACAACTTTAGCCATTACATTTCTGATTTTTGTCAACTCATTCATCAAATTGACTTTGTTATGTAATCGTCCTGCTGTATCAATAATTACCACATCTGCACCGGCAGCCTTAGCAGATGTCAGGGTATCGAATGCCACGGAAGCAGGATCAGCCCCCATTTCCTGTTTGACAATTTTTGCTCCTGCACGTTCTGCCCATACTGCTAACTGCTCAATAGCGGCAGCTCTAAAAGTATCAGCTGCTCCTAAGAACACCTTTTTCCCGTTTCTTGTCAATTGAGCTGCAATTTTACCAATGGTGGTTGTTTTCCCTACACCATTTACTCCCACTACCATCATTACATAAGGATCCGCATCTCGTTTTTCAAAATTTAACTCTTCTTTATCTGTATTATTTTCGTACAGTAAAGCAGCAATTTCATCTCGCAAGATATCATTGAGTTCCGATGCATTCATATACTTTTCCTTAGCTACCCGTTGCTCTATTCGGTCAATGATTTTAATGGTTGTATCTACCCCTACATCAGAAGTAATCAGTATTTCTTCCAATTCATCCAACAATTCAGCATCTATTTTCGATTTACCAACCAAAGCACGGGTTAATTTTGAAAAGACTCCATCTTTTGTCTTTTTTAAACCTGCTTCCAAGTCCTCTTGCGACTGTTTTTTATTTTTAAAAAGATCGAAAAACCCCATAGTCTATTTTTTTATTTCTGCAAAAATACAAAAAGCGCCTTGATTTTCAAGGCGCTTTTTGTAATAAGATGACTTAAGCCAACTTACCACACAAATTATTTTTTAGAAAAGAAGTTTTTTATTTCTTCATTTGGCACAATTTCAGATTTAAAAATGTATGCCCCTGTCTTTTCAGACTTAACCATTTTGATACATTTGGTTCTGCTTTTTCCCGTATTGGTTTTAAGCGTTGCAACTACCTTCTTTGCCATATCTCAAACTATTTAATTTCACGGTGTAAAGTTACTTTTTTCAAGATAGGATTGTATTTCCTTCTTTCCATTCTTTCCGGAGTATTTTTTTTGTTCTTCGTCGTGATGTATCTCGACGTACCCGGCATTCCGCTATCCTTATGTTCTGTACATTCAAGGATAACTTGTACTCTGTTTCCTTTTTTTGCCATTTGTTCGTTCTCCTTTTTTAATAGATTTCAGAAAGAGCTTTAGCATTTTTCAATGCTGCGTTCAAACCCTTTTTATTAATTGTACGCATAGCATTAACGGATACTTTTAACGTAATCCAGCGTCCTTCCTCTTCGAGGAAAAATTTTTTAGTTTTCAGGTTCGGGCTGAAACGTTTTTTTGTCTTCTTGTTCGAGTGAGATACGTTATGTCCCACTTGAGCCCTTTTACCTGTAATTTGACAAACTTTCATTTTACAAATATTGTTTTAAAGATTTCAGGGGGCAAAGGTAACACATTTACCAAATATTTCCAAATCTCCTCCTGGTTTTATTCTTCTAATTTTTCGCGCAACAAATTAATAACGAAAGAAGAAGCTCTTGCAATATTCTGTTCTCGCAAATGTCCAAAACATTTTTTCACAGCATAGCTTTTTTGAGGAGTAGCGACTGCAAACCAAACTGTTCCTACCGGTTTCTCTGGAGATCCTCCGTCAGGACCTGCAATGCCGGTTGTTGCTATTGCATAATCAGCGCCCGTCACTTTTCGTACCCCTTCAGCCATTTGCAAAGCTACTGTTTCAGATACTGCTCCATAAGTTTCCAGGCTCTCTTTTTTTACTCCCAATACATTCATTTTTACATCATTGGAGTATGCTATAACACTTCCCAAGAAATAGGCAGAAGCTCCCGGCATAAGCGTAAAACGTCCGGAAACGGCTCCCCCGGTACAAGATTCGGCTATGGCCAATGTCTTACCTGATTGCTGTAATTTTTCTGCTACCTGTTTTTCCAAAGAAGCTCCTTTGTCTTCATACCCCAAAAAGGCATGAGGAATAATCTTTCGTAAATCTTCAAAAGCATTGGAAATTTTATGTTCTGTATCCTCCCCGGAGATGTTATATGCCGATAACCGCAATCGAACTCCTTTAGGGTTAGGTAAATAGGCCAAAGAAAAAGAGTCCGGTAAATTATTTTCCCAAGATGCAATCGCTTCCGCCAATTCCGATTCCGGTAATCCATAAGTAATTACCGTACGATGTATAATATCATGCAGAGTAAATTTTTTTTTGATTTCGGGAAGAACAGCATCTTTCATTAATCCTTGCATTTCGAAAGGCACTCCCGGTAAAGAAAAGAGCAGATGCCCGTTCAATTCAAACATCATTCCCGGAGCGGTCCCGTTGGCATTATGCAATACTTTGCAACATTGGGGAACTAATGCTTGCGATTCATTCAGTTCATTGAATGAAATTCCCCGTTCCTGTAACATCTCTTTCAAATAGGCATAAACACCTTCATCCCGAACTAAGGGAGTAGAGAAATATTCCGCTAATGTTTTTTTCGTAATATCATCTTTAGTAGGACCCAAGCCTCCTGTAATAATTGTCACAGGGTACTGTTTTATGGATTCATCCACTGTTTCCAAAATAGCTTGACGGTTATCTGCAATAGATACAATACGTGTTACAGGTACTCCTATTTTCCCCAATTCTTGACCAATCCAGGCAGAGTTGGTATCAACAATCTGACCAATCAATATCTCGTCCCCGATAGTTATTATCGAAGCCGGATATCCTTGTCGAGATATATTTTCTATGTTCATGATTCTTTCGTTTTCGCTTCAGCACGAGCAATAATTGCCTTACATATTTCTTTGACAAAAGCCGGTCCGTTATAAATAAATCCGGAATATATCTGTATGAGAGAAGCTCCGGCATCAAGCATGGCCAAAGCATCTTCCACTGTCATTATCCCTCCTACACCAATAATTGGATATTGCCCTTGGGTCTGTTCCTTTACATATTTGACCACTTCCAAGGCACGTTTCGTTAAAGGAGCTCCACTTAATCCTCCATTCCCAATATTGGCAATCGTTTCTGCAGAAATAGAAAGTCCGGCACGAGAGGTGGTCGTATTCACGGCTACAATACCATCCAAGTTGCAGGATTTCATGACAGCTACGGCTTCATCAATCTGTTCGAAACTCAAATCCGGAGATATTTTCATCAAAATAGGACGATAGTTATTCTGACCGCGTCTGAATTCAGTCAATCCTTCTATAATTTTTTTCAAAGAATCTTGATTTTGGAGACTTCTTAAATTAGCGATATTCGGACAACTGACATTAACGACAAAATAGTCCACATGATCATATAAACGCCGAAATAATTTCAAGTAGTCGGCAGGAGCCTTTTCGTTTGGAGTCAATGTATTTTTCCCCAAATTTCCTCCTACAATCACTTTCCATTTCCGATTTTTCAATTTATTGACAGCCGCTTCCACTCCATTATTATTGAATCCCATACGATTAATGAACGCATGGTCCTGCTTCAACCGGAACAAACGTGGTTTGGGATTCCCCAACTGAGCCTTAGGGGTTACCGTACCTATCTCCACAAATCCAAATCCCAAAGCTGCCATAGGTAAAAATACCTCTGCATTTTTATCCAATCCGGCAGCTAATCCCACAGGATTGGGAAATTTCATACCAAACACTTCTCTTTCCAAGAGCGGATGTTTGATCACAAAAAATTTTTTCAACAATCCTTTGACGCCAGGGATAGCTCCTCCAATTTTTAACATACAAATAACAATACGATGTATTGTTTCCGGAGGAAAACAGAATAAAATAGGTCTGATAATATGCTTATACATACCGCTTTCTCAATAAAATTTAAACAAAGGTAATTCCTTTTTATCAGGATTCAAAATCACAAAAACATGAAACAATAGATGTTTTTATGATGCAATGCTAAAAGAACTCTGCCCGATAAGCATATTCATTTCTAAAATTTTCAAATTGCTCAGGAAATTGCTTCAATTTATTTGTTTCTGCTAAAATAGGGTAGTGTCGCACAAGCTCAGACTGAAATAAATCCCATTGTTTCTCTTCATAAGGCATAGGGGGTTCCACTCCTTCCGGATACCATTCCAATAAGTCGGTCCAACCCCAATAAGCTGCCACTGCATGAACAGCCATAGCGGTCCCATTCGCTTTCCCTTGAAGGGAATATCCCGCGACATGAGGAGTTGCGATATAAACCGTTTTTAATAAATCCCTGTTGATTTCAGGCTCATGTCTCCAAACATCCAAAGCCGCATAAAGCGTATCTGTTTTCAATTTTGCGAGCAAAGCTGTTTCATCCACTACTTCACCCCGGGAACTGTTTAACAACCATGCATTCCGTTTCATTTGAGATAAAAATTCCTCATTGACCAAACTTTCCGTAACATATTTTCCTGTTCTGTTTAAAGGGACATGGACAGTTACTATATCTGATTGTTTCAATAATTCAGGTAAATCCACTAGCCCTTTCATTCCTGCATCTGACAACGGAGGATCATTTGCAATTACTTGAATTCCCATCTGCTTTGCAATACGGGCTACCCGCTGTCCCACATTACCTAATCCTACAATACCTAAAACAATGTCCGGAGTAGCCACAACCTCTCCTACAACAGCCATAACCCATTGAGCCACTCCTCCCGCATTACATCCGGCCGAAGTGACTACTTTTATATTTCGCGCAGTACAATAAGCCATATCTATATGGTCAAAGCCAATTGTTGCCGTAGCTATCATCTGCACTCGGCTGCCTTCTAACAAAACAGCATCGCATCGGGTACGTGTACGAATCACAAGTACGTCAGCATCCTGCACATCTTTTGCTGTTATTTTCCCTCCATCTAAATAAACTACCTCTGCATAAGGTTCGAATACTCCCGCAATAAATGGAATTTTATCATCAATAACTATTTTCATTTTTATATATTTTCTACTTCCAATACCATCAATTCTCCATCTTTTTCAGTACATAAAAGAATTCCCTCATCACCATCCGTTATTTTCAGCTCTTTTTTGATTCGTTCCACCGGTACAGGAAACGATTGTTTTAATATCGTTATCCGTTTCATCCCTGCTTTTTTCAAATATTGCGCAATCTCTTTCGGTTTATACTTGAACCGATTTTTTATACGAAACAATCGTCCGGGGAATCCTTCCGGATACTCTTTCCACAATGCTATCCCCATGTCTCCCGTAATGACACCATCCGGGAAATGCTCCTTCATCAAATTCAAAAAAGTCCTGCTTTTATAGAAAGCAACATCGGCAATTCCAACATATTGAAAATCATTGACCTGCTCAACAGAAACGAAGGGGAACTTCCTCCGGATAAATTCATAATCTCGTAATTTTCCATCTTTATCCACCAAATCATTCCCTATAATTTCCTTTTTATCTCTTCCCGGGGTGATATCAATCAACAACTCTTTGCATTCATTTTGTATGGAAA
>CASFOM010000074.1 GCA_949296295.1 uncultured Alistipes sp.
AGCTTATGCTTCATCATATTGAGACAAAATTTTTTACTTACGGATGGTTGTTGCTTTTTTCGACAGCTTTCTTTCTGCGATGTGCTAATCCGCTTCGTCCGGAAGGAGGGCCTCGTGATACCATTCCCCCCAAGTTGGTTTCTTTGACCCCTCCCAATTTCACTACTCATTTCAATGCCAAAAAGATATACATAGAATTTGATGAATATGTACAGTTGAATGATGTACAGCAAAACGTGTTTATCTCTCCGGAGTTGGAGCGTCGTCCCATCTATTCGATTAAGGGGCGTGGAGTTCAAATAGAGTTTCAGGGGAAGTTGGATTCGGCCACCACCTATAAAATAGATTTTGGGAATGCAATTGCCGATAATAATGAAGGCAACATATTGCGAGGGTTTTCGTATGTTTTTTCTACCGGGGATTATATAGACAGTTTGGTGATGTCGGGGCAGGTTTTGGATGCCTTGACACGCGACAGTTTGGTGAATGCCCTTGTTTTGTTGTATGATGCTGCGGCAGATTCGTTGCCGGACGATTCCGTATTGTATAATTCTCGACCGTTGGCGATAGCGCGTACCGACAGTTCCGGTGTTTTCCTGGCTTCTAACCTGAAACCGATGGATTATCGGATTTATGCGTTGAAAGATGAGAACGGTAACTTTAAGTATGAACGGGGGACTGATTATGTGGGTTTTTCGGATACCGTTTATAATCCGGTTCACATGCCTCCTTTTCAGGTATGGTATAATCCGTATAAACGGATTGTAGAGGCTACACCTCAAATGTATTTTAATGTTTTTCAGGAAGAAATGTTGCGGCGCCAGGCTCTGTCCGAGCTGACACGTCCGGGACGTAATCATCTGCAATTGATTTTTGCAGACCGTTACCCCCGCATAGAGCAAATTTTGATAGACAGTGTCGATCTCTCTACGTTGATACGTCAGGAGTCGGTTTATGGAGATACGGTGGATGTTTGGATACCGGGTCCCTTGCAATCTCTTCCGGACACGTTGAAGGGGCGGGTTGATTATTATCTGAAGGATAGCATAGGAAACGACACTTTGGCATCCAAAACCTTTTCATTGTATATTCGTTCTGTGGAAAAGAAGAAACGTCGTAACGAGGATGAAAAAGAGCCGAATCCGTTTTCCGTATCGGTGGACGGTGCGACGAATCTGACTCCTCATGGTCGCTTGACTTTCCGTTTTCAAAATCCGTTGGTGGAGGTTCATCCGGACAGCATAGAACTTTTTTATACCCCTCCATTGGAAGAAGATTCGGGACGGGCACCTCGTGGCGGGCAACAACAGGGAGCTCAGCGAACGGCGGAAAAGGTACGGGCGAAATTTACGTTTACTCCGGATACCTTGAATCGTTTGTATTGGTATCTTGATTCAGAGTGGGTTCCGAATGCGAAGTATGAAATATTGCTTTTGCCCGGGACTTTTAAGGATATTGCCGAGATGTCGAATGATTCGTTGCCGTCTGTATTTCAGACGGCGAATCCGGCGAAATACGGTAAATTGCTGTTACAGATAGAACCTGCCCTGGATACGGCTCAAAATTATATTATTCAGTTGTTGAAAGGGGAGAAATATACGATAGTCCAGCAACATAGCCATATTCGGGGGGGGGATGTGTTGTTTGACTACATCCGTTCAGGAGAAGATTACCGGTTACGGATTATCGAGGATAGCAATAACAACGGGAAGTGGGATACCGGCGATCCGGTACGTCGTTTACATCCGGAGCGGGCCGCTGTTGTCCGGGAAGAAGGCGGCGGCACACTGTTTGAGATGAAAGAAAATTGGGAGGTAGATAAAACGATTGATTTGAAAGCGTTGTTTATGCCGGCAGATCAAGAAAAGAAAGGGGGTATGGAATGAGTAGCAGCGTTATTAGGATATTGATTGCCCCGGTTGGTTTTATTGTATTTTTGCTTTTGCTGTTTCCTGTTCGGTTGGAAGCCCAACAACATTATGTAGGGGTTCGGGGCGGAGCAGTAGCGGGGAAAGCCCGAATCAAGCCTACGGTAGAATCCAAATATTTTATGCCTACACCTGTTGCGGGTATTTCTTATAAATATTATGGAACGGATCGTTTTCTTGGCGGCATTCAGATTGATTTGAATGTGTTGCAGAAAGGGTTTAAGACCATTCCTGAATCGTCGAAGCCCGATACCTCCTATCGACGAACCATCACAGCGATAGAATTACCGTTTTTGTGGCAGCCCCATGCCAATCTGTTTCATGGTCACGCACGCGTTTTTTTGAACTTGGGACCTTATGTGTCTTATTCTTTATCTTCGAAAGAGGAGATGGTCTCAGCTCGAGACGGCGTGTTGTGGAAAGGGGATTACGTATATGATTCCCGACGGGATAACCGATTGGAAATAGGTCTTGCAGGGGGAGGAGGATTAGCCATAGCCATTCGTCGTTTTGAGCTACAGGCGGAGTTTCGTTATGTATTCGGTTTTTCGGATATGTTGAAACAGCCGATGAAATATCCGGGGAATCCGGATTCTTCGCCCATCGATCAGATGAATATTTCGTTGGGCCTTTATTATCAATTGTTTAAACAGAAAAAGGAGAAATAATTAACCATGGAAACAGCATCTACTCGCTCATTAAAGATGTCTCGTCAGATACAACGGGATATAAGTGATATTTTTCAGAAGGAGTGTGCCTCGTTGGTAGCGGGAACGATGGTCTCCGTTACGGTTGTACGGATGAGTCCGGATTTTTCGTTGGCCAAGGTTTATCTGAGCATTTTCCCTTTCGAACGCCATGAATCCGTATTGGCTTCTATTCAGGAACATTCGTGGCAGATTCGCTATGCGTTGGGGAAGCGTATGAAACATCAGATTAAGTCCATTCCGGAGGTTGCCTTCTTTTTAGATGATTCGATGGAATATGTAGAGAATATAGATAACTTATTGAAAAAGTAGCGTTTTCAGTGAAATCTTCTTCGCTCATCCGATTAATAGCGCGCCGCTACCTTTTTTCGCGTAAATCCCATACGGTGATTAATATCATTTCGTGTGTGAGTGCGTTGGCTGTGGCCGTTCCGACTGCCGCAATGGTTGTCTTGTTTTCGGTCTATAATGGGTTGGATGATTTGTTGCGTTCGTTGTATAATAATTTTGATTTGCCGCTTAAAATCACTTCTGTTACAGGCAAGTCCTTTCCTTCCGATTCCTTGATGCGGGAGCATCTGATGGAGATAGAGGGAGTAGAGTATGTTACGGAGGTAGTTGAAGAGAACGCGTTGGCGGAATACCGGGGGCGGCAACATATCGGTATGGTTCGCGGAGTAGATTCTTTTTATCGTCATGTTGTTCCCATAGAATCCATGTTGTCTATGGGTTCCTATACCCTTCGTTTGGGGGATTTGGAACAGGCGGTTGTTGGTATGGGAGTTGCTTATTCGTTAGGCATCAATGTTCAGATGTTTGATAAATTAACCTTTTATGCCCCCCGGTCAGAACAGGCACCTTCTGCATTGTCGTGGTTGGGAGGAGGCGCCTACAATCGCCAAAGTCTTTTTCCCGTAGGGGTTTTTACGTTGGACGCTGATACGGATGGTGTTTATACCTTGGTGCCTATTGATTTTGCGCGTCGTTTGTTTGATATGGAAGGTCGTGTTACCTCCTTAGGTGTCAGTGTTTTGGAAGGACAGGATTTGTCGAAGGTGCAAGAGCGCATCACCAAGGCTCTGGGAAGTGATTATTTGGTACAAAACCGGTATCAGCAGAAGGAGAGTCTTTACCGGATCATGAAATATGAAAAGGCGGGTATTTTTCTGATCTGCGTTTTGGTGTTGCTGGTGGCCTCCCTGACATTGGTAAGTACGTTGATGATGCTGATTATCGACAAGCAGCAGGGAATATTTACCTTGCGGAGTATAGGAGCCTCGGACGGATTCATCCGCCAGGTATTTATCGTTCAGGGTTTGTACATATCCTTGATAGGGACTGTTGCAGGAGTCGTGTTGGGTATTGTTCTCTCGTTGCTGCAACAATACTTTGGTCTGATCTCGATAGACGGAGCCAATATGTTGATAGACACTTATCCTGTACGGTTGAAGATTTTGGATTTACTGCTTATAGGTATTTCTGTGCCGGTTATAGATTATCTCATATCGCGGATGACTGTACGCAGTATAATGAAGTAAGAACTATATGAAATCGGAAAGATATATGGAATACAGGGTTCATCGGGCCATGATTTTTTTGCTGATGATTATGATGTTTTGGGGATGTGTGAACTCTCCTCGGATGATTCCTGCCGAGACTTTTAAACAGATTTTTGTAGAGGCCGTAGTTGCCGACAGCTACTTGGACAGTGAAAATGCGAAGTATGATAGAGATACGTTGCGTTATTTTGAGCCGATTTTGAGTGCTCATGGTTATACGATGGCGGATTTGGACTATACTCTTGAAAAGTTGGCTCTACGAAAAAGCAATGTATTGGCTATTTTGATGCGGGATGCTACTTTAGAGATAGAACGTTTGCTTTCACGTTATAAATATTTAAATAAAATCTATATCAAGTGGAATGTGGAAGCCCAGAACATGGTACGGGATACGGTATTGTTTGTCGATTCTATTCGCTTTAATTCTCTGTCCGATTTGTCCCGTGCCAATCTGTATGTGGACAGTTTGTTGTCGGGGAATTATACCATTAGCTTTTATGTTACGGTAGATTCTACGGATCGAAACAATGACCATTATTATTACAGTTATCTGTACGATACTTTGGCCCCCTACAAACCGGGTTTATTACGACGGAATTCCTTTTGGATTTCGCGGTCTTCGCGTAATCGTCGTATTCGGGAGGAGCGTCGTGTGGAGTCAGGCGATTTGAATCGCCTTCGACTGGAGCTGCTTCATTTGGGGACGAAGCGAGCTCCACAACAGCCATCGGTTAGAATAGACAGCTTGATGGTTGTTTACGATCCTCCGTTGGATTATGCTCGTCGTCGTTTACTGCAACGTTATCTGTACGGAGATTCAGAAAGGAACCTTATGATTAAATACCTAAAAATAAATGAGAAAGATAGCAGCACACTACTTAATAACTTCCGACCGCCTGTTAAATAGTGCGGTGGTGTCGCTGGACGATGAGGGGGTTATCACATCCGTAGAGGAAAATGTAGCGGATATTGATTCACTCTGTGGCGTAGAGTTTTATAACGGAGTTCTTATTCCGGGAATGATTAATTGTCATTGTCATTTGGAGTATTCTTATGTCAAGGGGATGATACCGGCCCATAAGGGTTTACCCGTATTTATTGATACAATCATAGATATCAAGAAGCGTAATGAGGTAAGTGATGAACAGAAGAGTTCCCTTGCGGATATCTGGGACCATGTGATGTATAATGAAGGCATCACAGCGGTAGGAGACCATAACAATAATGATTATGTTTATTCCGTAAAGAAAAAGAGCCGGATTCATTATCACTCTTTTGTTGAGTTGTTTGATATGGATGGGAAAACGGCAGAAGAGACCTTTTCGTGGGGCTTGGAACGAGTAAAGACCTCGTTACAATACGGGATAGAAGCGACCATTTCCCCTCATGCGAATTATACGATGGAAGAGCGCTTGATTCGGTTGACGGGAGGCGAAGACGTTTTGCCGGATGGACGTTTTGCGGACGGTCTTTGTTCCGTTCATTTTAAGGAATCGGAAGTTTTGGGTGGTCCGGAAGAACGTCGTTTGATTTTGAATTCCATCAGTGCGAACCGAACAGGCGTCTTGCTGGTTCATTGTATCTATGCAACGGAAGAGGATTTGTCGGCAGCGCGAGACAAGTTCGGGGATAAGCTGACGGTAGTACCCTGTCCTTTGTCCAATTTGTATATAGAAGAGCGTTTGCCCGATATTCAACTGATGAAACGTATGGGGCTTCGTATTGCTTTGGGTACGGACAGTCTCAGTTCCAATACGGTTCTTTCGATGGTGGAAGAGATGCGCTGTTTGCAGGAACATTTGAATCTGCCACTTCCGGAAGTGGTGAAATATGCGACAGAGAATGGCGCGGTAGCCTTAGGCATAGATGATTGGGCGGGAACCATAGAGGTAGGGAAGAAACCGGGTTTGGTGTTGCTGTCCGATGTAGATATGTCGAATATGCGATTGAAGGCGAAGAGTAAAGGCCGTCGTCTTATATGAGCGAATCATTGAATCATTAAAATTATTATATTTATGTCCACAACATTGTTCCATGATATTATCGTAGGTCCTATAAGGAGTCGAAGATTGGGGCGTTCCTTGGGAGTCAATCTGATGCCGGTGAATGGAAAGATTTGCAATTTTAACTGTATTTATTGCGAATGTGGGTGGAATGACCGTAAATTTTCAGGGATGCGCCATAATGGACGAGATGAAGTTCGTCGGTTGCTGGAGCTTCGTTTGCAGGAGTTGCTGTCGTCGGGGCAGTTGCCGGATGTGATAACCTTTGCGGGGAATGGGGAACCAACTCTTCATCCAGACTTTTTAGGGGTAGTTGAAGATACGGTTTCTTTACGGAATCGTTATTGTCCGGAAGTGAAGATAGCGGTCTTGTCGAATGCTACCATGTTGGGCAAGGAGTCGGTACGTAAGGCGTTGAGTCAGGTCGATCGGGCTATATTGAAAATAGATTCGGGTATTGAGTCCACCATCCGATTGATTAATGAACCTTGTTTCCCTTATTCTTTGGAGACCGTTCTTCAGTATATGGAGCTGTTTCAGGGAGAGATTATCATTCAGACGATGTTGCTTCGAGGGGAGTATAATGGCGTTTCGGTAGATAATACGACGGAAGAGGAGGTTTTGTCGTGGCTTGAAGTGATTAAGCGTGTTCACCCCTCTTTAGTTATGTTGTACGGCATAGATCGGGATACTCCGGCCCCTCATTTGCAAAAGGTTCCTTTGGAGGAAATGGAAATTATCGCTACTCGAGTACGTGCGTTGGGTATTGATTGCATGGTTACGGGGTAACAGAAGGTTAAAAAAGGATTATTTATTATAAGTATTAACGAATAGAAATATGACGGGAGAACAACAGAAAGAACTCTTCGAACGACTGGCGTCGTTAAGGAGGTTTCTTTGACAACAAAGTAGATAGAGCCTCTTTGGAGGAGAAACAGGCTCAGACGTTACGTCCGGATTTTTGGGAAGATGCATCGTCGGCAGAATCTTTGCTTCGCGAGATTTCAGGGATGAAATGGTGGGTGGATATCGCCTCGGAAATTGATTCGAAAGCCGAGGAGCTTCGCTTGACGGATGATTTTCTGAAAGAGGGACTGATTACGGCGGAAGAGCAGGAATCGACCTATCAGGAGTTGTTGTCGTTGGTAGGGAATGTAGAGATGCGCGCCACTCTTTCAGGCGAGGAGGATCGATTGAATGCAATCGTGGAGATTAACTCGGGAGCCGGAGGGACAGAGAGTTTGGATTGGGCCTCGATGTTGTTGCGCCTTTATACGCGTTATGCGGAACGGAAAGGGTTTAAATGTAAAATTCTGGATTTGCAAGAGGATGGCATAGGCGTCAAGTCTGCCATGATAGAGATAGAAGGGGATTACGCGTATGGATATTTGAAATCGGAAAGCGGAGTTCATCGTTTGGTTCGTCTGTCCCCGTTCGATTCGAGTAATCGTCGTCATACCACCTTTGCCTCTGTTTTTGTTACTCCAGCCATAGACAATAGTATTCAGATAGAGGTTAATCCGGGCGATATCCGTTGGGATACTTACCGTTCGAGTGGAGCGGGGGGACAAAATGTCAATAAGGTAGAGACAGGAGTACGTCTGTATCACATACCTACCGGTATTGTAGTGGAGAATACGGAAACCCGTTCCCAGATTATGAATAAGGAGAATGCTCTTCGTATCTTGAAAAGTAAGCTTTATCAACGGGAGTTGGAAAAGAAGATGGAGTTGCAGCGGGAGTTGGAAGGGAAGAAGAAAAAGATAGAGTGGGGGAGTCAGATTCGAAGTTATGTTCTTCATCCCTATAAATTGGTGAAGGATCATCGTACGGGTGTTGAGAATGTGAATGTTCAGGATGTATTGGATGGAGATATCGATGCTTTTATAAAAGCCTTTCTTTTGTGGTCGGGCGAGGAGTGATTTTAAAAAACGAAATGGTATGAAAAAGAAATTATGGATGGTCATTTTGACATTGTTCTTAGGCACAGGAATTACTACTTCGTGTGTCTCCTTACGAGTTCCGGGTCCGCATCGGGAAGCGTGTCCCCCCGGTCATCGGGTACCACCCGGTCATGGAGTACCTCCCGGCCATCGCAAGCCGTCGAAGCCACCCAAAAAGTATAAATCCAATAAGCCTCCGAAACCAGTACCTCCCGGTCATCTGAAAAAAGCGTACAGAAATCGTCCGGCGTGTCCTTTTGCTCCGGAGCATTATTACAGTGAGTGATGGGCAGGTCGCATGGTTATTTTCTTTAATGCGGTGGTTGGTTCTGTTTTTCTTTGCAGTTGTCCATTGTACTGTTTCAGGGGTTCAGAATCGTCCTTTGAGTAAGGAAATAAGACCGTTCTTTTTCTCAATGTTTTGTTTTTTATCGATTCCGATGAATGACGCAAAAGGGAGGCCGACCCAAAAGAGAATTTTTGAG
>CASFOM010000075.1 GCA_949296295.1 uncultured Alistipes sp.
GATGAACCTCTCCGAAAATGGTTGAGTAAAAGATTTTTACAAAAGTAGAATGGAAATCGATTTTAAGAAATGCAACCTGTCGTTTTCGGTGATATTAAATAATGAAACAGTGTCGTTTCCTGTATTAAAATTATTCCTTTTTTTGTAAAAAAACGGATTTACAAAAAAAGTTAGTTCCGTTTTTTCCGGTAGGCAGCCGGGGAATCGCCGGTGTATTTCTTGAAAAAACGTCCCATATAGGATTGATCGTGGAATTGAAGGGAATAGGCTATTTCCTGAATCGTGAGATCCGTCGATTGCAACATGATTTTAATCATCAGCAACGTCCATTGATCGATGATTTCTTTCGCTGACCTATTGGCAACAGCACGTGTAATGGCAGATAAATAACGGGTGGAAATACACAGCTTGTCAGCATAGAAAGACACTTCATGTTGCTCGTTCCCGTAAGTTTGCAGAAGTGAAATAAACTTGTGAAAAATGGAGTTTTTCCGATTCAGGTTGTCGTAAGGAAGCTGTGACTGGGTACGTTGTCCTTTGTCGCAAATCTCTAACAATGCATTCTGTAACCGATTCTTGATAATCGTCGAGCGAAAAATGTTCTCTTTGTCCTCGTAATTGTATCGGACGGCCTCGAACCACCGTTTGATCTCTTCTATATTCAGGTCCGACAGATGGTTGAATATCGGATTCTCCTTTAAAAAATGGAAAAAACGAATATCCATACGAAAACTAATCTCATCGATTAATTCGTGAGAGAATGCAAAAAACATCATCTTAAAATCCGAAGAGGCTTCGGAAAACATCAGGATTGTATTGGGCATCAATAATATACAACTATCTGTACGGATGCGGCTGTTCTTTAAATCAATGGTGATTTTCGCTTCTCCCTGCATACAATACATCAACACTCCGCTCGGTACGCGTTGCGGACGGTTAAAGAAAAAATGCATGTCGGATTCTCCGACAACAAATTTTTCTTCCGGAGGAATAGCTATCGGATTTATTTTTTGCATATACGAAAATAGATGTTTTTTGAACATTTTTTCCGTTTTGTTCCGAAAAGTACCAAATTTGTGCCTATATTATCGGTCTTTCATCAACGAAATCGAGGTACCTTTGCCGGGTAAAGAGTTTTAAGTATTATGAGAGAAAAAATGATTCAGGCAGCACTGTTGTTGTCGTGCTGCGCGGCAGTAGTTTCTTGCAAAGAAGCTCCGGTCGTACAACAAATGGAACAGGAGTATGCGGTATTAACTGTTTCGACGACCAATAAACAGGTCTCGAACGCTTATTCCGCTACAATTCGTGGTCGGCAGGATATCGAAATATATCCGCAGGTATCCGGTACGATATCCCAACTGAATGTGACTGAAGGTCAGGAAGTGTCTAAAGGACAAACTCTGTTTATTATTGACCAGGTGCCTTACAAGGCTGCGTTAAAAACAGCTCAGGCGAATGTGGAAGCAGCAAAAGCCGGTGTGGCTACTGCTAAATTGACGTATGAAAGCAAGAAAGAGTTGATGGATAAAAACGTGGTATCCTCTTTCGATTTCCAAACAGCTGCCAACAATCTTTTGACGGCAGAAGCTCAATTGGCTCAGGCAGAAGCTCAGGAAGTGAATGCGGCCAACAATCTTTCCTATACCGTTGTGAAAAGTCCTTCAAACGGTGTCGTAGGAACATTGCCTTACCGGGTAGGTGCTTTGGTGGGACCTTCCATCCCTCAGCCTTTGACTACCGTATCGGACAATTCCGAAATGTATGTCTATTTCTCTATCCCGGAAAACCAACTGCTCGCTTTTACCCGTGAATACGGTTCCATGAAAAGCGCTTTGGCTGCCATGCCTAAAGTACAACTTCAACTTAATGACGGTTCTATCTACAACTATGTAGGAACCATTGAAAGTGTCAGCGGGGTTATTGACCGTTCTACCGGTAGCGTATCCTTACGGGCCGTGTTCCCCAATGACGGACGTTTGTTGCATAGTGGCGCTTCCGGAAATGTAATTATTCCTGATGTCCGCGAAAACTGCATCGTCATCCCGAAATCAATTACTTTTGAATTGCAGGATAAAATTTATGTTTATAAAGTCGTAGATGGTAAAGCAAAAGCTTCTATGATTCAAGTGGCTAAGAACAACGATGCCCAAACTTATATCGTAGAATCCGGATTAACTCCGGGAGAAGTACTTGTCGCTGAAGGTGTCGGCCTGATGCGTGAAGGTACGCCTATTAAAGCTAAAGCCGGGAAGGAGGAATAACACATGACGCTCAAGCATTTTATTGACCGCCCCGTATTGGCGGGAGTTATTTCTATTGTTATTGTACTCGCGGGGATTATCGGGCTGGTCTCTTTGCCCGTAGAACAGTACCCCGATATCGCGCCTCCTACCGTAATGGTATTTACCTCTTATCCGGGAGCCAGTGCTGAAACCGTACAGAAAAGTGTGATCGTACCCTTGGAAGAAGCCATTAACGGGGTGGAAAACATGACTTACATGCAATCTTCCGCTACCAACTCCGGAAGTGTGACCATCCGTGTCTATTTTAAACAGGGGATGGATCCCGATATGGCCGCCGTTTATGTCCAAAACCGTGTGGCCACCGCAACAGGTTCCTTGCCTGCTGAAGTAACCCGTATCGGGGTAACGACTGTAAAGCGGCAGACAAGTATGTTGAAAATATTTTCCCTTTACAGTCCCGATGGCTCTTATGACCAGAACTTCTTGAACAACTACATGAAAATCAATATCGAGCCGGAATTGTTGCGTATTTCCGGGGTAGGAGAGTTCCTGGTATTGGGTTCCGATTACAGTATGCGTATCTGGATGAAACCCGACATAATGGCTCAATATGGTCTGGTCCCCTCCGACGTTACGGCTGCTTTGGCGGAACAAAACATTGAGTCCGCTGCCGGATTGCTGGGGGAAAACTCCGATCAGACTTTCCAATATACCATGAAGTATCGCGGACGTTTGGTCACTCCGGAACAATTCGGAGAAATCGTTATCCGTTCTCTGCCCGATGGAGAGGTGTTGAAACTCAAGGATATTGCCGATGTAGAAATGGGGGATGAATCCTATTCCTATATCGATGAAACAAACGGGAAACCCGGTTCTATGGGGATGGTCTTCCAAACTGCCGGATCCAATGCTACCGAAGTAGTAAATAACATCGACGCCTTATTGGAAAAAGTCCGTCAGGAATTGCCCGAAGGTATAGAAGTGGTTGAGTTGTTAAGTGTTAACGACTTCTTGTATGCTTCTATACACGAGGTGATTAAAACTCTTCTGGAAGCTATTTTCCTTGTGATCCTGGTCGTTTATGTTTTCTTGCAGGACTTGCGTTCTACCCTGATCCCATTGATCGGTATATTCGTTTCGTTAATCGGAACATTTGCATTCCTTTCTTTTGCAGGATTCAGTATTAACCTTTTGACTTTGTTCGCATTGGTGTTGGCCATAGGGACTGTGGTGGACGATGCCATCATCGTCGTCGAGGCCGTACAGGCACGATTCGACGCCGGATATCGCTCCCCTTACAAAGCTACCGTAGATGCCATGGGCGGAATTACCTCGGCAATCATTACTTCTACCTTGGTATTCATGGCCGTATTTATCCCCGTATCCATGATGGGCGGTACTTCCGGTACTTTCTATACTCAGTTCGGGATTACCATGGCCGTAGCGGTTGGTATCTCTGCTATCAATGCATTGACCTTGAGCCCTGCTTTGTGCGCTCTGTTAATCAAACCGTATGTGGATGAAAACGGTAATGTGAAGGATAATTTCGCAGCCCGTTTCAGAAAAGCCTATAATACTGCCTTCGGAACTATGATCAAACGGTACCAGTATGGGGTGCTTCTTTTCATCAAACATCGTTGGTTGACCTGGGCTACCTTGATTGGTGCTATTGCCGCTCTCGTGTTGTTGATGAACTCTACAAAAACAGGGTTGGTGCCCGATGAAGACCAGGGAACCATCATGGTAAACGTGACTACCGCGCCCGGTAATGCTTTGAAGCAAACCGCTCAGGTGATGGACGAAGTGGAAAAACGAATTCAAAGTATTCCACAAATTGCCAACTATGCCAAAGTATCCGGCTATGGTATGATTGCTGGAGAAGGTACTTCTTACGGGATGTTTATCATCCGTTTGAAAGACTGGTCCGAACGTCCTGAAAAATCCGATGCTGTTAGTACCATATCCAATTTGATTATGGCCCGTACAGCTGACATTAAGGATGCTCAGGTATTCGCTATGGCGCCTCCTATGATCTCCGGATACGGTACCGGAAACGGTTTCGAAATGCACTTGCAGGATACTAAGGGGGGAGATGTTAATACCTTCTTCCAGACCTCACAGAAATTCTTGATGGAGTTGAACCAACGTCCGGAAATAGCAATGGCCTATACTACATTTAATGTCAATTTCCCTCAATATACGGTGGATATTGATGCTGCAAAATGTAAACGGGCCGGTATTTCTCCTACGGAAGTATTGGATGCCTTGTCCGGATATTATGGTGGACAATATGTATCTAACTTCAATAGATTCTCTAAGGTGTATCGGGTAATGATACAGGCTGGTCCGGAACATCGCCAGAATCCGGAATCTTTGGATAATGTGTTTGTTCGGGTAAACGGTCAAATGGCTCCTATCAGTCAATTTGTTACCCTTACCAAATCGTATGGCCCGGAAGTATATAACCGATTCAATATGTATAACTCCATTGCAATTAACGGTAATCCTGCTGAAGGATACAGCTCTGGAGATGCTATCCGCGCTATTCGTGAGGTCGCTGAAAACTCACTTCCGAAAGATTATAGCTATGAATTTAGCGGTATTACACGAGAAGAAAGTCAAACATCAAGCAATACGGTAATTATCTTCGGTATCTGTATTATCTTGATTTATCTGCTCCTGAGTGCTCTGTATGAAAGCTTCCTGATTCCTTTCGCTGTCATCCTCGCCGTTCCCTGCGGTTTGATGGGTAGCTTCCTGTTTGCGAAAGTGATGGGATTGGAAAATAATATTTACTTGCAAACAGGGTTGATTATGTTGATCGGGTTGCTTTCTAAAACAGCCATCCTGTTGACCGAGTATGCTGCCGAACGACGCGCTTGCGGTATGTCTTTGGCTCAAGCCGCTGTCTCTGCCGCTAAAGTGCGGTTGCGTCCTATCTTGATGACTGCCTTGACCATGATCTTCGGTATGATTCCGTTGATGTTCTCTACCGGTGTCGGTGCCAACGGTAACAGTTCCTTGGGTACAGGAGCCGTAGGGGGAATGGTAATTGGTACTTTGGCATTGTTGTTCTTAGTACCTTCTCTCTTCATCGTTTTCCAATATTTACAGGAAAAAGTAAAACCTATCAAACAATTCAAAACGCCTGATCAAGAGATTTTGGCAGAGATGAAAGGAAGTGCGGGAGAATAATTTATGAAGCATATGAGAAAGTTAATAATTATATGTGTTGCCGTAACACTTAGCAGTTGCGGTATTTACAAACCATATTCCCGTCCGGAAGTGAATACTGACGGGTTATATGGGGCAGACTTGGCTACTACCGATACCACAAGTCTCGGAAATATCGATTGGAGGGAAATGTTTACCGATCCCAAATTGCAGAGCTTGATAGAACAGGGATTGGCAAATAATACCGATTTGCAGTCGGCTCAATGGCGTATTCAGGAAGCTGAAGCTACTTTGAAATCAGCTCGACTCGCCTTTCTCCCTTCTTTCTCTTTGGCTCCCCAGGGAGGGGTAAGCAGCTTTGACGGCTCTAAGGCTTCCTGGACTTATAACGTACCGGTAACGGCAAGTTGGGAAGTCGATATCTTCAGCCGTTTGCTTAACAGTAAACGGAAAGCGAAAGCCTTGTATGCTCAGAGTCAGGAGTACAAGCAGGCTGTTCGTACTCAACTGATTGCCGGAATTGCTAACTATTACTACACTCTTTTGATGTTGGACAGTCAATTGGAAGTATCGGAACAGACGGTGGTTAAATGGAGAGAAACGGTCGAAGCCATGAAAAGCTTGAAGGATGCAGGGATGTCAAATGCTGCTGCTATTTCTCAGGCGGAAGCCAATACTTTAGCCGTAGAAACGTCGTTGCATGATTTGCGGTATCAGATTCGCGAGATTGAAAACAGTTTCTCCGCTTTGTTGGGGGATGCTCCTCATACCATCGACCGTGGTCGTTTGGATCAGCAGTCCATGCCGCAACGTTTGGCTGTCGGGGTACCTGTTCAGATGTTATCAAACCGTCCGGATGTGAAAAGTGCTGAATTGAGCTTGGTTCAGGCTTATTATGCAACCAATGAAGCACGTGCCTCTTTATATCCCAACCTTCAACTGAGTGGTAGTGTGGGATGGACAAACAGTGCCGGTTCCTTTGTAGTGAATCCGGGAAAACTGTTGTGGTCTGCTGCCGGTTCTTTGGTACAACCTATTTTTAATGCAGGAGCCAATAGAGCAAGGGTAAAAATTGCCAAGGCACAACAGGAAGAGGCCAAGTTGGCTTTCCAACAGACTTTGTTGAATGCCGGCAGTGAAGTAAACACTGCATTGGCTCAGTGTCAGACAGCCCGTAACAAGGCCGAATTACGCAAACAACAGATTGCTGCTTTGGAATCAACGGTCACGAGTACTCAGTTGTTGATGATGCACAGTAGTACTACTTATCTGGAAGTATTGACCGCTCAACAGTCATTGTTGTCTGCTCAATTAAGCCAAATTACCGATCAGTTCGATGAAATACAGGGAATCGTCAATCTTTATCAGGCCTTGGGTGGTGGACGTGATTTGTCCGTCTCTTCGGAAGAGTAGATTGTTCGTATTTTCTTGAAGGATATCAATAATAAAAAAAGGTGGTGTCAAAATAAAATCTGACACCACCTTTTTTTATTATTGATAATCAGTAAAGTGTAAAATATTGAAAGGGAGAGCAACAGGGGGGGGACTGTGTAGACGCCCCAGCCTGTATCCCGGGATAGTGTAAC
>CASFOM010000076.1 GCA_949296295.1 uncultured Alistipes sp.
ATAAGTAATTTTCCTTCTTCCCAACGAACTCCTAAAACATATGAACTTAAATAATATACAGGTGTTGCTCCATAGTTATGACAAGATTCATGGGAACCTTTTCCATCTGCATTGACAAAAGATTCTGATAAAGTTCCAGCATCTTTTTGTAAGGTAACCATATAAAACCATTTTTGATGTATTGTTTCCAATAATAAAGTATCTATGTTTTCTGAATCCATATCATACAATACTTTCATTAACCAAAAATAGACAACCGGCATATCTATTCCTTGTCGATTCTGTAATAATTCTTTATAAATCGTATTTGTACATATTTGTTTGACTCCAGGATTTCTAAAATAATTAAGCAGCCATTTACGTGTTTGTTCTATTTTGTTATTAGGAACTAATTTTGCATATAATGCGAATAATTGAGCATGGACCGAAGGTTCTAAAACTTCTTGGTTAAGATAGGCTGCTCCGTAGGCTCCTGAATCTTCATCCCATAGGACGTTGTTATAAGCAGTTTTTAAGGAATGAGCAATTGTTTCGTATTTATTTGCCAGGGAATCTTCTTTCAATGCTTTAAAAAGATTGATAGCATGTAATAGACCATTATAAAAGAAAGCATTTAAGGTGGCTCCTTCACATACGACATAAGCCATTGGGTTGTCAAAAGAGGCATATTCCCGCGCAACGACCAATCCTCTTTCAGAAATTCTTTCCACAAACCAGTTCAACAATCTTTCCAAAACTTGTTTGTGTTCTTTGATAAAATATAAATCTCCGGTTATGCAGTAATAATGATGTAGAGCTTCAATCCATTGACAAGCATAATCTTCTATTACATAATGACAATCTGATGGACCCCGATCAGTCGGGAAAGTGGCAGAAAGCATTCCGTCTTCATGTTGAGATAAGGCAGCATGTCTTAACATGCTTTTCAATAAAGCTACATCTGTTTTGCCTTTGCAGGAAGGAGATGTTAAGGCAATGCTTGAAGTATGAAAACTTGCTTTGTGAGCATCTTGTATCCATTCATTCCGTTCTCTTGCATCTGAGCCGTAGGCATCGTCCGATGTTACTTCTATTGTCTTTACACCCATTTCCCAAAGATCAGTTAAAATGGAATCGTTGCATATAAAACGGCCTTTCCGTTCAAAAGGGAAACGACGGTCAATAAAAGATAAATTATTAATAAGTATACTTCCAGAATCAGCCTTTATTATAACATATCTGCAACACCATTGATCTGTTGTGATGAAGTGTTGTTTCCCTTTTCTTGTTGTATAACTATTGCCATTACCGAACATTTCTTGGGGGTGTTCGTCTCGATAACGTAAAGCATATTGTATGGTTAAAGTAATACCATCTTCTGCCACTAGATCCATCTCTGTGTATACCATTGCCATAGTCCCTAAATCGAGAATTATTTCCTCTCCTTTTTCAATTTTTAAAGGGAAGTTTAATGGTTTTCCTTCAGGCATTATTTTAATTGTCTTTAAAGGATTTTCCTGGCATAAAGGGAGTTCTGATTTTCTGAATTTTCCCCAATTTTCTCCTGATATTTTTTTAGAATTTTTCCATGAAGAGTCATCAAAATCGAGGGCCAACCAGTCTTCGTTATCTATTCGTCCATCGATTCTGTCAGGAATTGAATTCCAAGATTCAGGAGAAGGTAGATAACGGGTTCTGTTATTGTATTTCCATGTATGATCGGTAACTGTGATTAAGTTATTGTCAATCATTAATTTAAGTCCTAACCCTGGTTTGTGGTGCATGATTCTTCCGTTGATTACTTGTCCATATGAATGAACAAGTATTGTAATAATATTTTCACCTTCTTGTAACCATTCTTTAACAGGGATGACATTATATTCAGGGCTTTTAGGGTGAAATCTGACAGGACCTCTAGAAACATACTTCCCGTTTATCCATAATAAATAACGAGAATCGGCAAATATTTCTACAAACGATTCTTTGCCCGCATGAGTAAGATGAAATTTTTTTCGAAAAATGACATATTCTTGAGAGTCGGTATCTGTATCTTGCATCCAAATCATTTGATGCTGTAAATCTGAATTTTTATTTCTTTTTTTGTCAATGCTTATCCCTTCAAGAGGCATAT
>CASFOM010000077.1 GCA_949296295.1 uncultured Alistipes sp.
ACTTTTCCGGTTTTTCATTCAACTTGCAAAGATAAAAAGAAATACCCGGATATATCGCCTTATTAGGCTTTTTTTTAATTTTTAACATTTCAGTATCTATTCTTCAGACAAATTTGTATAATTTTGCTCCTTTCGCTTCCGAGGGCTTCCAATATGAAATTTCTTTAAAATTTAGAAGATATTTATTGTCTGGGATGAGATGGAAGGAGGGTGATTTTGTCGGGATAAAGAGGATATTTCTATTAAGAAAAGAGATGTCCTGTATGTAGGAAAATAAAAATATCCGGAAATGTCGCTTGAAAAGCGAATGAAAAATGAAATCGTGTCTTTGTGTGAATTTAATATAAACTTAAAAATAAAAAAATGAGTACAACATCACATTCCCCTTTGACGGGACTGACCGACGCTGAGGTAGAAGAAAGCCGCCGCCGACACGGCGCTAATCTGCTTACTCCGCCTCCCCGAGAATCGGTATGGAAACTGTTAGCTGAAAAATTCAGCGATCCGATTATTCGGATTTTGATTATTGCCGCTCTGCTCTCTTTGGTTATTGCTGTTATTCATAATGATTATATTGAAACCATAGGAATCATTGTGGCCATTTTGTTGGCTACCGGTATCGGTTTCTGGTTTGAATACGATGCATCCCGAAAATTCGATATGTTGAACAGTGTAAATGACGATACGCCCGTTCGGGTGATGCGTGGAGGACAGGTGAAGGAAATCGGGAGAAAGGATGTGGTAGTGGGGGATATCGTATTGCTGGAGACCGGAGAGGAGATTCCTGCTGACGGAGAACTGCTTGAAGCTACGCATCTGACAATCAATGAATCTACTTTGACGGGGGAACCTTCCATATCCAAGACCGTCGATCCTGAACAGTTCCTGTCGGACGCTACCTATCCTTCCAATCGGGTATATCGCGGAACAACGGTATTGGAAGGGCATGGTATCATGCAGGTAACCGAAGTGGGGGATGCTACCGAATATGGTCGGGTGGCGAAAGCTTCCGGTGAGAAAAGCGAAGAGAAAACTCCCTTGACGCTTCAACTGGAAAAATTGGCGGGAGTGATCGGGGTAGCCGGATTTGCTCTGGCGTTTTTAACCTTTGTCCTCCTGTTTGTAAAAGACATATTAAAAAGTCCTGATGCGGATGATCCTTCCGCTATCTGCCTCTTGGTCACACTTCTGATAACCGGAGGAATATTGTTGGCAAAAGTATGGCTCCCCATTGTGAATGACGGGATTCGTCTGATACGCAAAGATGATCGTTATGAATTGCCTCTTATGTCGCGGGGATGGCTCTTTTGGTGTTTTGTGGCATTGGGATTTGCTGTCGTAGCAACAGCTGTTTTTGCTGGTGTCGGGGTGAATGTATTTCGTGCCGACTCCTGGGTGTCGTTTGAGACATTTCGGGCTGTTCTCAACCATTTTATGATTGCCGTTACATTGATTGTTGTGGCGGTTCCGGAAGGATTACCCATGAGCGTTACGCTCAGCTTGGCGTTGAATATGCGCCGAATGCTTAAAAGCAATAATCTGGTACGTAAAATGCACGCTTGTGAAACAATGGGGGCGATTAATGTGATTTGTACCGATAAAACAGGAACCTTGACGCAGAATCAGATGCGTGTAGCTGATATGTTGTTGTATTGTGAGGTTACGCATCCTTTGCTGGCGGAAGGTATTGCTGTGAATTCAACGGCTCATTTGGACCGTACGGAGGCGGCCCGCCCAAAAACCATCGGGAATCCTACCGAGGCGGCTCTCCTGCTCTGGTTGGATAAACAGGGAATAGATTATGCAGCTCTTCGGGAAACGGCTCCCATGGGCGATCAGATTACTTTTTCTACCCAACGTAAATATATGGCTACTTTGGCTCCTGTGGCTGACGGTGGATGGGCCGTATTTATGAAAGGTGCTCCCGAAATTGTTTTGCGGCATTGCAATAGCGTAGGAACTCCTGAAAACAAAATGCCTTTGACTCCTGAAACGGAAGCGGTTATTACTGAAAAAATTACCGCTTTCCAGAATCAGGCAATGCGTACTTTGGGGTTGGCTTATAAAATAGTGTCGGGAGGTACTTGTCAGGAGGCCATTGATGCTGGAGAGTTCGCATTCCTGGGGGTGGCTGCTATCTCCGACCCTGTCCGGGAAGAGGTGCCCGCCGCTGTTCATGAGTGCCTTCAGGCCGGTATTGAGGTGAAGATTGTGACCGGGGATACCCCTGCTACGGCTAAAGAGATTGGCCGACAAATCGGTTTGTGGGACGATGCTCGTGATGCAGAACGCGGTCACTTGACCGGGGTGGAGTTTGAAGCGTTGTCGGACGAGGTATTGCTTGAGCGGATTATGGATTTGAAAATTATGTCGCGGGCTCGTCCCGGAGACAAACAGAGGTTGGTGCGCTTGCTCCAAAAGAAGGGATGCGTGGTAGCGGTAACCGGTGACGGAACCAATGATGCTCCTGCGCTCAATTATGCTCATGTAGGGTTGTCTATGGGGTCTGGGACTTCCGTAGCGAAAGAGGCAAGTGATATTACCTTGTTGGACGATTCTTTCAACAGTATTGCAACAGCCGTCATGTGGGGACGTTCCCTTTACAAAAATATTCAGAGATTTTTGCTGTTTCAGCTGACCATTAATGTTATTGCCGTATCCATTGTTTTCTTGGGTGCTTTGACCGGAACGGAAAGTCCTTTGACCATTACTCAGATGTTATGGGTAAATTTGATTATGGATACTTTCGCTGCTGCGGCCCTCGCTTCTTTACCTCCTAATCGGAACGTTATGAAGGAAAAACCTCGTCGCAGGTCCGATTTTATTATTACTCCGCAAATGACTAAGAATATCTTTGGAGTGGGACTGATTTTGGTGGCCGTACTGATGTGGCTGTACTATTTCCTCGGTTCCGGAACGGTTTGTTCCGTTGGCTATGGGATGTCGGTGTTCTTCTCTGTATTCGTGTTGTTGCAGTTTTGGAATATGTTTAATGCCAAGAGTTTCGGAAGTGGCCATCAAACGGCATTCAAAGGGTTGGCGCAAGCTCCGGCATTTTTATTGGTCGCATTGCTCATAGTAATCGGACAGATTCTTATCGTTTCCTTTGGAGGTCAGATGTTCCGGGTGGAACCATTGGCTTTGGGGGATTGGATACTTATCTTAGCTGCTACGTCCCTTATTTTGTGGATAGGAGAGGCTGTCCGTTTGTTCAGTCGTATCTGTTGTAAAAGAAAAAATAAGTAATTTGTGGGGGCTGTGCAAAATGGAAATTGATGCAGCCCCCTTTTAGGAGTGCAAGAGCGTGTATTGTGTATATTGAGAGGGAAACACAGGTGTTTGCTGTGTCAATAACTTTGTCTGAATTTCAAGAATAAAGCAACAGATTGCAATGGTAACACCGATCATATCCTCTTGGTCACTCTGGAAATATTGAATAATTTTCCGGAAAAAAGAATAAAAAGGAGGAGTGGAAACGAAGAGAAAAATGTGAAAACATCGTCCGGAAGTTAACCGAAAATAATTCGGAAATTTTGATGGAAACAATACTTACAGAGAGACTTGTGGAAAAAAATAAAACAGCGTATTTATATGAAGTCAATATTTTTTTGACGTTTTTTTTGAAAGTTTGAATATTGTCTCTATATTTGCACTCGAATTCGAACAAGGAAATAAAAGTTCTTTTTCATAATACATAATTTTTAAGGTTTTAGGGAAGATAC
>CASFOM010000078.1 GCA_949296295.1 uncultured Alistipes sp.
ATAAATACAATAAATAGGATCTCCCTATTAAAAATTACGTCGTTGGTTCAGAATATTATCTATCGCTATCGCCGTTTTCCACTTCTGACTATCACATATAATCAACTCTCGCTGACCACTACCTATCGGATTCATCGCATCTACAGCCTTCAAGCCCGTCTGCAACGGCTCATTGACCGGCTGACGAAAAATAACTCCTGGGGCCTTACGTTCCAACGGCATCTCCAACGTATCCCCTTCAATTGCTCCTTTCCCATCCAAGGGCTCGCCCAAAGGATTGATCACTCGACCCAACAGCGACTCATTAACGCGTATCGAGGCTGTATGGCCCGTACGACGAACAATATCTCCTTCTTTTATCATATCCGTAGGACCTAACAATATAGCTCCCACATTATCCTCTTCCAAGTTCATCACTACGGCTTTCATGCCGTTCTCAAATTCCAACAACTCGTTGGATTCCGCATTCCCTAAGCCATAAATACGGACTACCCCGTCACTCACCTGAAGCACTGTCCCTACTTCGGAAAACTCGGCCATAAGGTCTATGCCCTGCAACTCCGCCAACAGTGCCTCCGACACTTCTGAGGGTTTGATATTGTCTGTTTTCATACTTTCTTTTTTACACAATTCTATTTGGTTTTCCGCACAACTTCTGCTTCAACAGATGATATTGACGTAACAAACTTGCATCTATCCGAAAATCATCCACCTGAAAAATAAAACCTCCGAGCAACTCCGGACGAACCTCACTTCGTAAGTTCACTTCACTCGCCGTATTCGCCCGTGCTATCTGACGAAAACGGGCTACTATTTCTTCCTTAACCGGGCTTGCCGTTATTAACATGGCATCCCGTACATGATGTCGCTCCTTACATAAGGATACAAATGAGTTGAACATAAAATAAAGGTAATGTTCCCGATGATGACGCAAAACTAATCGAACAAATTTTTCAAGAGAACGACTCATTTGATGGTCTAAAAGACGCTCAAAAAAATGTATTTTTTCATCCGCTGGCAAAACCGGAGAGAAAAAAAAGGTCCGTAATGAAAAATCTGCCCGATAATACGCTATCAACCTTTGTACTTCATCATAAGTCTGACGCTCCTCGCCCAAAGACGAAGAGTATTCCACCAAAGCCGTAGCATAACGAGTAGCTATTAATCCAATATACATATCCTTACGATTTTGATGATCGCTCTATTTCATCCAACAAACGTTCTGCCAACAACGTTTGGGAATTCTCATCCGTCAGCTTTTCTCGCAGAAGCTTTTCTGATACGGCGATGGCTAAAACGGCTACCTGATGACGTGCATCATCAAGAATGGCAGCTCGCTCCGCAGAGGCCTGTTCTTGAGCCGTAGCTATGATACGCTGACCTTCCGACTCCGCCTTCTTTCGCGCTTCTCGGATAATTTGTTCGCGTAGCTCCGATGCCTCCCGTAAAATCTCCCGCTGTTGCTGTTCTGCTGATTCCAATAACTTTTGCCCGTCTGATCGCAAATGCTCCAATTTCTCTTCTGCCTCGCGGGCAGCCAATAAGGAGGCATCTATATACGATTTCCGAGATTCCAAAGCACGTAATATAACCGGGAATCCATATCTTGCCAACAAAAAAAAGACAATACCAAACGACAAAAGCATCCAAAACAGCAGACCCGATTCGGGTTGTAATAGTCCCATGGTTCGCTGTTTTTATTCTTTTAAAGTGCCAAGAAGCATACTACCAATGCAAAAAGAGCTACCCCTTCTATTAAGGCTGCTATAATAATCATGTTGGTCCGAATCTTATCCGTTGCCTCCGGCTGACGACCTATAGCTTCCATGGCTGATGATCCGATTTTTCCTATTCCTATTCCAGCTCCGATTGCTGCCAGTCCTGCGCCTATTGCTGCGCCGATAATTCCTAAATCCATAACGATAAATATTTAAAGTTTAACTATATATTTTATTTTTCAACCTGTTCTGATGTCTCCGGCTTATGATGTTCCTGTGACAAGCCTATAAACACTGCTGATAGCATCGTAAACACATAAGCCTGTAAGAAAGCCACCAACAGCTCTAAACAATTCATGAAAATATTGAATAATACCGATACAAACGTCATCGAAGAATTAATGGCCGTTCCCATCTCTACCGTCACAAAAATCACACATGTCAAACTCAATATGGCCGCATGACCTGCCATCATGTTGGCAAAAAGACGAATCATTAATGCAAAAGGTTTCGTAAAAATCCCGACAAACTCAATTAATGGGATTAAAGGCAACGGAACCTTTAACCAAGAAGGTACGTCCGGCCAAAAAATCTCTTTCCAATATGCCCGGCTGCCAAACAGATTGACTGCAAGAAAAGTAGCTAAAGCCAAAACAAAAGCCACCGCGATATTACCCGTTACATTGGCTCCGCCCGGGAAAATGGGTAGTAAACCCATGAGATTATTCAGTAATATAAAACAAAATACGGTTAATAAATAAGGGGCAAAACGACGATAATTGGGGCCCACACAGGGCTTAATCAAACTGTCCACCAAAGAAGACACCAAATATTCCATCAATCCCACAAAACCTCCCGGGGCAGGAGAATCGGCCCGACGATGCTTATACCAACGGGAACTACCCAATACCAATAATATCAATAAAAGGCTATTGATTAACAGACCGGCAACCGTTTTGGTGATTGATAAATCAAACGGTCGAACATCACTACCATCCGATTGGCGTTCTACGATTTTCCCTGCATAATCTCCTCCGGCTGCTATACGTAAACCTTCATACTCTTGACCTTCCCGCAACTTTTTGGAGGAGAAACAGTGCCATCCGCTATGGGGACTATAAACAATAACTGGCAACGAAACGGACAAATCTCCGCCTCCTATCGAACCAATATGCCACTCATAAGAATCGCCGATATGTCCCAAAACCATACTTTTCGCATCAAAAGCAGTGGAATCGGTCTGACCCAACGAGAAAAGTGGACTCAACAAAAGAATAAACAAAAAAAATCCTTTATCTTTTAAATAACTCATACTTTTTCTCCTTTTTCCGTTTCAGAGAGCTCTACACATACATCTATCTGATCTTCATGAACCCGAACAAATCCACTTTGGATAACAAGCTGCGTAGAAGGTTGACCAGTAACAGTATAATCTATGACCCCTGACCGCAAATGGGCTATTAACGAGGCATGACCCGGAAGTACGGTAAACGAACCTTCCTCTCCAGGAAAAGTAATTTTTTCAATACTCACCTGACTAAGGATGCCTGATGGTGATACGATTACTAATTCCATATGATTGCTCCTTTCTCCTGGTTATGATTCACTGCTCGCTTGCAACATCTCTTCCCCTTTGCGTATCGCGTCATCTATCGTACCTACATTCAAAAAGGCCTGTTCCGGCAAATAATCAACCTCTCCATCCAAAATCATACGAAAACCGCGAATGGTCTCTTCTATCGGGATAATCTGACCCTTTACTCCCGTAAACTGTTCTGCAACAGAAAAGGGCTGTGAAAGGAAACGTTGTACACGACGCGCACGATTGACTGTAATACGATCCTCTTCTGACAATTCATCCATACCCAAAATGGCTATAATATCCTGTAACTCCTTGTTGCGCTGTAAAATCTGTTTTACACGCTGAGCCGTCTGATAATGTTCTTCTCCTACTATCAACGGATCCAAGATACGAGATGTGGATTCCAACGGATCCACAGCCGGATAGATACCCAACTCCGTAATTTTACGACTTAAAACCGTCGTAGCATCCAGATGGGTAAAAGTAGTCGCCGGAGCCGGATCAGTCAAATCATCGGCCGGGACATAAACAGCCTGAACCGACGTAATGGAACCCTGTTTTGTCGAGGTAATACGTTCCTGCATCTGCCCCATTTCCGTCGCCAATGTCGGTTGGTAACCTACGGCTGACGGCATACGACCCAACAAGGCCGAGACTTCTGACCCCGCCTGGGTAAAACGGAAAATATTATCAATAAAGAACAGAATATCTTTCGAAGCTCCTTCCGCTCCACTATCCCGGAACGATTCGGCAACCGTCAAGCCTGACAAGGCAACCGAAAAACGGGCTCCGGGGGGCTCGTTCATCTGACCAAAAACCAACGTAGCCTGAGATTTCCCCACTTCTTCATAATCCACCTTCGACAAATCCCAATGGCCTTTTTCCATACTTTCCCGGAAGGCTTCTCCATAACGAATCACCCCTGAGGAAATCATTTCTCGCAACAAATCATTCCCTTCACGTGTCCGTTCCCCTACTCCTGCAAATACCGAAAAACCATTATGTTTCTTCGCTATGTTGTTAATCAGTTCCATTATCAATACCGTCTTTCCTACTCCTGCTCCTCCAAAAAGACCTATCTTCCCCCCTTTTACATAAGGTTCCAACAAATCTATAACCTTGATTCCCGTATAAAGAACCTCCTGGGTGGTTGCCAACTCATCAAATTTGGGCGGTTCCCGATGAATTGAGGCCGTATGGCTGCGATCCAAAGAACGCATCCCGTCAATCTCATGACCTACCACATTCATCAACCTTCCCTTAATCTGATCCCCTACCGGCATCGATATAGAAGTACCCAACGCCGTCACTTTCATATGTCGCTGCAGGCCATCCGTAGAATCCATCGCAATTGTCCGAACGGTACTCTCTCCTATATGCTGTTGAACCTCTACCAATAAATCCGTATTATTTTCCCGACGAATACTCAATGCTTCATGAATGTTCGGAAGCAAATGTTCCGGGCCCAAATCAGGAAAACGAATATCTATAACAGGTCCTATAATCTGGGAAATATATCCTTCTATCTGTGCCATAAATATTTTAGTTTTTATTATCTTTTCTAATATTGTAAATGCTTTCTAAAACCTACCAGGTCATATTCTATATCATGAATAAAACACCTTTTCAATATACTCCCTTTAAAAAGCTAAAAAAACAGAAAAAAAGAAATTTTATCTCTCTTACGTCTCAAAAACCGCACCTTTCACAATGCTCGATTTTTTCCTTGATAACTTACTTCTATAATCCATCGTTTCCCCCATCTCAATCTCCTTCCTTATGCTATACTCCAACCTTTGAAAATATTAATATTATCAATAATCGGATATATTCCTTATTTTTAAAAAGCCTATGAATCCCTCTCCCTGAACGGCAGGACCCCTTTTTTGCCAAATAAAAATACGACAGGAAATAATCTTATCTTTTAAATTTTTCATTGAAGTGTTTTTTTTCGTATTTGAAACGACAATATACCGCTGTGAACTGAAAATATTACAAGCTCTACAATTCAATTCTGGATTATATCACTTCACTTAATCAAAATTACACTTCAGAACTTTCCTTGACAGCTTACAAAATAATTCATTTATCTTTGTCAATAAATAGTATTGACTTGGGTAAAATTTAAATTATTTTTTACGGTATCACGACTGAACCTCAATTCATTCCTATTAAATCATGCAAATTCATACGTCAAAGAAACATCAAGAAACTCAACAAAAAAATAATTGGTTATTGGCCGGACTCTTTTCCGTATTGGGATCTTTGTTTTATTTAATGTTAACCAATTACTCCGAAGTCATGGAACGGGCTGCTGACCATATCCTGTCGGCTGAAATAGCTTTAACCATCATCGTTACGTTCAATATCATGGGATTTACTTTGGTCCACATAAACACCCATTTAAGTAAATATGCCGCACATATTTTCGGATACGAAAATCAATTGTTAGGAAATTTCCTGTTACTCTCATTCCTCCTGCTGATAATCAATTATGGAATCATACTGATTATCAAATGGCTTTCAGGAATGGAAGAAATTTTCATTATCCATAAAGGCGGATTCAAATTAATTATTGGAGGATGGACCATCGAAACTCTTATCGTCGGATTGCTGCTAATAATACACTCATCGAGATACACTTTACAGCTATACAAAGAAAAGGAACAACTAAAGGAAATGCTTGACAAGGCTCAATATCGGGCCTTGCAAAACCAACTGAACCCGCATTTCCTATTCAACAGCCTTAATACTCTTATGGCTGAGATACAATATGACCCTACCAATGCTTTACATTTTACGCAACATCTCTCTGACGTATATCGATATGTCCTTCAACAGTCTGACCGGAAAATGGTCTCGCTTCGAGAAGAGCTCGCATTCCTGAACTCTTTTATTTTCTTACACAGAGTACGATTAGGAGAATGCCTTTTTATCGAAAAAGAAATTCCTGACGATACTCTCGATGCAAAAATTCCGCCCCTTACCTTGCAACTGTTGGCGGAGAATGTCGTAAAACACAATTACATCGATGAGAAAAATCCCATGACCATTCATCTCACTGCCATAGATCATGGGAATACTCTTGCCGTTTCCAACAAATTACAGCCAAAACAAGAAACTCTCGCTTCGGGGAAAGGACTTAAAAACCTTTCTGAACGATATTGGTTGCTTTGCGCTCAACAAATCAATGTTAAAAAAACCGATACCTCTTTCACCGTATTAATTCCTTTGATTCATGAATAATACAAAAACAATTCGTGTTGCAATCATTGAAGACGAAAAACCCGCTGCCAGGTTAATGAACGGACTGATATCGAGCCTTCGCCCTCTCTGGGAAATAAATATGTTACCAGGGAACATCGTGGATGCGGTCAACTGGTTCAATACCCATGAACATCCCGATATCATCTTTTTAGACATTCACCTTTCCGATGGTAACTCTTTCTTATTCATTGAGCAGGCAAAACCTAAAAGCATGATTATTTTTACTACTGCTTACGATGAATATGCTGTCAGGGCTTTTACGGTTAACAGCATCGATTATCTCTTGAAACCCATACATCGGGAACGGTTGGAAGAGGCCATAATAAAATATGAAACGCTCATACTTTCCTCTAAAAGACAAAATGAACATGAGGAAATATTGGAAGTCCTCCGTTCTCTTACTCATCCCGAGAAAAAATACAGATCTCGGTTTCTAATCAACGGAGCAGAAAAATCATATACCCTGCAAGTAGAAGATGTCGCTTTATTTTATGTGGAACACGGAATTACTTATGCTATTTCTTATTCCGGAGAAGAACATCTCCTGGATTTTACATTGGATAAACTTTCTGAACAATTGGATCCTGACCAATTTTTCCGAACAAACCGGCAAACCATTGTAAATATCAAAGCCGTTGTACGAATAGAACCCTATTTCCAAAATCGTATTGCCGTACATATCCGCCCTGAGTTCAAAGAAAAAATATTGGTCAGCAGAGAAAAAGCCAGCGCTTTCAAACTATGGTTAAACTATTAAAAGTCAACGATGTCTCTGTTTCGATATCCGGTATAAGATGTTGAAAAATAAAGTATTGATGCAATAAAAGAACTGTCAGTCAGCGTCTAAGAAAACACATCCAACGAACGATAATCAAGTTTACGCTGATAAACCTAATAAATCAAAACTACTTCCAGTAAGTATATATTTCAATAGTTGAAAAACAATTGATTTTTTATCGGACAGCAATATAAAAAGAATAAAAGACAGTAATTGAAAAAGGGAACCTTTAGAAAGTAAAGGTTCCCTTTTATTTTTTCTGAGATGACTAGTCCTAAATAACCGTTACAGTTATTGGACAAAAATAAATTATTTATCACAGTTCAGCAAGGCTAGCCTTGC
>CASFOM010000079.1 GCA_949296295.1 uncultured Alistipes sp.
GCCCGGTTCCTTAATTCTGTTAGGGGGAGAACCGGGCATCGGAAAATCCACATTAAGCCTCCAGCTGGCTCTCCATACCAAGGCACTGAAAATCTTATATGTATCTGGAGAAGAGAGCCCTCAACAGATAAAAATACGAGCAGAACGATTACAGGAACAGAATGACAACTGTTTCATTCTGGCGGAAACATCCTTGGAGATGATTTTGGAACAGATGAAACATCTGAAACCTCAAATGGTCATTATTGATTCCATACAAACCTTATATACCGAGACCATTGATTCCTCGCCTGGAGGCATTGCTCAAATCAGAGAATGTGCCGCATTACTGCTTCGTTATGCAAAAGAGACACTTACTCCTGTATTCATTATTGGTCACATCACTAAAGACGGGACCATTGCAGGACCTAAGATATTGGAACATATCGTAGATGTAGTATTGCAATTCGAAGGAGATACCAACAACATATACCGGTTATTGAGAGGAATTAAAAACCGATTTGGTGCCACATCTGAAATAGGTGTTTTCGAAATGAGAAACGAAGGATTAATCGAGGTATCCAATCCTTCCGAGATATTGCTTTCCCATTACGACGAACCGTTAAGCGGTATCGCCGTAGGAGCAACCATAGACGGGATTCGCCCTTACCTGATAGAAACACAGGCTTTGGCAGGAGGAGCTGCTTATGGGACTCCTCAACGAACAACCACCGGATTTGACATCAAACGACTCAGCATGTTATTAGCCGTTATAGAAAAACACCTGAATATACGTATGTCCGCCAAAGATGTGTTTCTAAACATTGCCGGAGGATTTAAAGTCAGTGATCCGGGATTGGATATGGCCGTAGTAGCTGCGATACTCTCTTCTGCTCTTGATTCTCCAATACCAACAGATATCTGTTTCGCAGGAGAAATAGGTCTCTCCGGAGAAATCCGTCCTGCCGGAAGGACAGAAGCCAGAATAGGAGAGGCTTCCCGATTAGGATTCAAAAGAATCGTTGTTTCGGAATATGTAAGGAAAGCATTGGGAACTCGACATCAATCCATAGAAATCATTTATGTTGGACGAGTAGAAGAATTAGTCCGAAAAATTTTTTCCGGAAAATAATCTCTACTAACTTCAAAATAAGAGTTTTTAAATTACTCGAAATAATATATAGAATATCATGAAGAAAACAGGCCAATCCTCACAAACATTCTTTATTTTGGTTATCGGTTTATTCCTGTTATTCTCAGCATTTATTCCTGCTGATTCAAACTTTTTTGAAAATAAAATATTAGAATATTTCAATGCCAGACAATTACTGGCTCAAGAGAAACTGTATTTGCATCTTGACAAACCCTATTATGCTGCCGGTGACAATATTTATTTTAAAGGATATCTCGTCAATGCCATTACACACTCTTCAAATGAAATCCCTACCAATTATATTTATGTAGAATTGGCCAATAGGAAGGACTCCGTATATATCAGACAAAAAATTCGAAGAGACAGTGCCGGATTTTACGGAAGTCTATACCTTTCCCCGGAATTAAACCAAGGAGATTATGTTATCCGCGCCTATACGGAATGGATGCGTAATGATGACCCTGATTTTTTCTTTACTCAGAACATCCGCATTGGGAACGCCATTAAGGAAAGAGTAAAAGCAGCTGTTTCCTACCAGACAAATAACAATGGAGAACGACAGGTTACTGTTCGATTTTCTGCTCCTGATGGGACTCCGGTAGAAAAAGCAAAGGTTCATCGTACAATTACAAATAAACAAAACAAAAATCCCCGATATGGAAATCAAACGACTAATGATCAAGGGGAAATATCTTTCCCCATTCCAGACTTAGATACTACTGTAACCGAGCCCCGGATAGAACTCCACTTAACTAATGATCTTTACGATTCTCAATATACCTTCTATATTCCTGACTTCAATCATGACTTCCACCTGAGCTTTTTCCCGGAAGGTGGACAACTAATCAATGGAGCCACACAAATTATTGCATTTAAAGGACAACAATCCAATGGATATTCTGAAGAAACAGAAGGATATATAGTCAATAAGCAAGGAGATACAATAACCCGTTTCAAAAGTGAACACGACGGGATGGGAGCTTTTGCCTTACGAATACAAAAAGGGGAAACCTATCAAGCCATTGCAACATCTTCTTCCGGTAAAACAAAAACCTTCAATTTACCACCAGTAAGTGAAACCCCATACGCTCTACAATTGACTCAATCCAAAGATAAAATACGATATGCCATTACTGCTGCTCCGGAAATCGCTGAAAACGACACTGTTTATTTGGCAGCACATGTTCGCGGAAATATCGTTTTTGCTCATACCATCACAGAAAAAAATCGTTCCGGAATAATTCCTCATTCCTTGTTTAATTCCGGAATTGCCCATTTTATCCTTTTATCCAATAAAGGATTACCATTAGCAGAACGACTGATTTTTATCTACCCTGAGAACCAAGCCCAATGGAAAATAACAACCGATAAATCCTCTTATCAAAAACGAGAAAAAATAACACTGAAACTCTGTTTGACGGATAGTTCAGAAAAACCATTACAAGGTGATTTTTCTGTCAGTGTTACCGACAATCGGTTAATCCAAAAGGATTCATTAGCCGACAATATCGTATCCAATCTTCTATTGACCTCCGATTTAAAAGGATATATAGAAAATCCTGCATACTATTTTCAAGCCGATGACCCCAAGACACAAAGACATCTCGATTTGGTCATGCTAACCCATGGCTGGCGACGATTTAAAATAGAAAATATATTGGAAACACCATCCGCCAATATATCTCATTACAAAGAAGGAGGGCAAGTTATCTCCGGTCAAGTATTGAACCCGTTGAATAAAGGAGCCAAAAATGCCAACATTAGTCTGACTTCTTTAGACAATAGTACATTTGCGCAAGTATCGACTGATGAAAAAGGATATTTTTTAATCGACAGTATCGGATTCCAAGATACCACACTGTTTCTTATTCAGGGATA
>CASFOM010000080.1 GCA_949296295.1 uncultured Alistipes sp.
CTATTGTCGTTTATTCTTGCAATCAGCGGAAGGTTTCTTTGTTTTCGCTTCCGTAATATCATTTAATATATTATATTTGTGGCGTTTAATTTATTTTTATAACCATGCGTCATTTTACTAATGTACATGATCTCGGTAATTTGCAATTAGCCTTGCAAGAAGCCTTTGATATTAAAGCTGACAGATATAAATATTGTGAATTGGGGAAAAATAAAACCCTGATGATGATTTTTTTCAACTCAAGTTTACGTACTCGGCTTAGTACGCAAAAAGCGGCGATGAATCTTGGGATGAATGTTATGGTATTGGATGTGAATCAGGGGGCTTGGAAACTTGAGACGGAACGGGGAGTAGTCATGGATGGAGATAAGCCAGAACATTTGTTGGAGGCTATACCTGTAATGTCTTGTTATTGTGATATTATAGGAGTTCGTTCTTTTGCTCGTTTTGAGAATCGGCGAGATGATTATGAAGAAAAGATATTAAATCAATTTATACAATATTCATCGCGTCCTGTTATTAGCATGGAGTCGGCGACACGTCATCCATTGCAAAGTTTTGCTGATTTGATTACCATTGAAGAGTATAAAAAAACGGATCGTCCTAAAGTTGTTATGTCGTGGGCTCCTCATCCGAAGTCTTTACCTCAAGCAGTTCCCAATTCTTTTGCGGAATGGATGAATGCAACAGATTATGAGTTTGTCATTACACATCCCAAAGGATATGAATTGGATCCTGCTTTTGTAGGGAATGCAAGAGTAGAATATGATCAGGAAAAGGCTTTTGAAGGAGCAGATTTTATTTATGCTAAAAACTGGTCTGCTTATAATGAGTCAGATTATGGGAAAGTGTTGTCCAAGGATATGAGTTGGACAGTGGATGAACGTAAGATGAAATTGACCAATAATGCTTATTTTATGCATTGTTTGCCAGTTAGGCGGAATATGATTGTAACGGATGATGTTATTGAATCGGAAAATTCATTGGTTATTCCGGAAGCAGCTAATCGGGAGATATCGGCACAGACCGTTTTGAAAAAAATACTAGAATCATTGTAAAATTAATTACATGAAAAAACAGATTGTGTTTTTATGGCCTTTATTGTTCATTTTGAGTATTTTAGGTTGTAAAAAAGATGATGATGATACGACAACAGATATGGAGCCGAATCTGTCGGTTACAACACATTCTATTCAAGCAATATCAGGAGTAGATACTGTTTCGTTTAAAATTTATACCAATATTGAATGGTCGATTACTTATAATGATGAATGGTGTAAGCCATTAACATTGGCAGGAGATTCTGTTGCGGTTATTGATATTGCTGTTGCGCAAAATACGGCATTGGAATCGCGTTCATCAGAAATAACGGTACATTATGTTCTTGATTCAGAAAATGAGCAGGAAGTAATAACGGTTACCCAGGAGGCAGAGCCTTTGCAGGTTTCTTTGTCACCGGATCGTATCGATAAAATTCCGGATATTGGAGGAACTTATGAAATAAAGGTATCAGCCAATCAGCCTTTTGAGATAGTGAATCTTGATGCCTACGATTGGATTGATCGTATCTCAACCTATGCAATGACAGATGAAACGGTTATTTTGGAAATTCAGCCTAATACAGATGTCAATTACCGGTTGGCGGAATTGGTTTTCAAGCAGCGGGAGGCAGATGTTTCAGATACTCTTTCGCTTTATCAGTTGGGTATAGGTAGTTTGGAAACAGATAAACAGGCTTTATTGGCGTTGTATCAAGCAACGGGAGGGGCACAATGGACGAAATCATGGGATGTCTCCAAGCCGGTAGAAGAATGGTATGGGGTTACGGTAGAAGAAACCGTTTCGGGGAAACGGGTTACCGAGTTGCGATTAAGTAATAATAATTTGGAAGGGGTACTTCCTGCAGAATTGACCGAATTGGATTATTTGCGTATGTTATGGTTGGATAATAACCAATTGTCGGGAGATATTCCTCAGAATATATCTGATTGTATTTATTTGGAATATCTTTATCTTCATAACAACTCTTTTACAGGAATTATTCCACAAAATATAGGAAACTTATCTCGATTGAACCGCTTGTATTTGAACGATAATCAGTTGGAAGGAGAAATACCGGCATCCATTAGTAATATGCCTTATTTGTATGCTTTGGGTTTAAACAACAACAATTTAACCGGGGGATTACCGGAAAGTATTGGTGCGATGCCTTCTTTGCAATTTTTGTTTGTTAATGGCAACCGTTTGACAGGGGTGATACCTGATACATATAAAAATAATGTTTATTGGTTGGATTGGCAACCGTTGGTAAATATTGTTCCCCAACAACCGGGATATGGATTTACAGAATGATAGTGATTCATTACAGAAGAAAAATAAAAAGGATAGGTATTGCTTGTTTGTTGACAAGTAGGAAGTAATTATTATAAAGAGATTAAATTTACTAAATTTAATCTCTTTATTGTACAGATAAAGGTCATTGTTTTGTTGGGAAATTAAAGTCCAGAAGGAAGACAATGCCACCATGAAAAATTTTCATATATGAGAAAGTATATTTTTTTGTCTTGTATCTTTTGTTTTTTTTATACGGTTGTTTTACGGGCTCAAACATATGATTCTTTTCGTCCCGGAGAAGTTTGGTTAGATACTCAGGGAGTTCCTATTAATGCTCATGGTGGAGGTATTCTGTATGTTGATAGTGTATATTATTGGTTTGGGGAGTATAAAACGGGAGGTCCTTTAGGAAATACGGCGCAAGTGGGAGTTTCTTGTTATTCTTCTAAAGATTTATATCATTGGAAAAATGAAGGTATTGCTTTAAGGGTAGAAGAAGATTCAACATCAGAGATTGTTCGAGGAGCTGTTATTGAACGGCCTAAAGTGATTTATAATACCAAGACTCGGAAATATGTAATGTGGTTTCATTTGGAATTGAAGGGGAAAGGGTATGAAGCGGCGCGAACAGGGGTTGCTGTTAGTGATCATGTTACGGGTCCTTATACTTATTTATGTTCTTATCGTCCGAATGCAAAAAAATATCCTCAAAATTTTCAGAAATCATGGAAAAAGGAGCAGTTAGGTCTGGACAGTTTGCGGTGGTGGAGTCCAGAATGGTATCAGGCTGTAGAAGAAGGAATGTTGGTTCGTCGAGATTTTATCAAGGGTCAAATGTCACGAGATATGACTTTATTTGTTGATGATGACGGGAAGGCTTATCATATTCATGCTTCGGAGGATAATTTGACGTTGCACATATCAGAATTGACCTCTGATTACACTGCTTTTACGGGCAGGTATGTTCGTTTGTTTCCGGCAGGGCATAACGAAGCTCCGACTATCTGTAAGTATCAGGGTAAGTATTATATGATTACTTCCGGATGTACAGGGTGGGCACCCAATCAGGCCCGTTCTTTTTCTGCTGATCATATTTTTGGTCCTTGGACGTCCTTAGGAGATCCTTGTGAGGGAGACGCTAAACGGACTACTTTTGATTCTCAGGGTACATTTCTATTGTCGGTGGCAGGAAAACCGGAAACTTTTATTTTTATGGCGGATAGGTGGAATCCTAAGAATCCTGTAGATGGTCGTTATGTATGGTTGCCGGTATATTTTGAGAATGGTCGTATTGTTTTGCGTTGGCATAATGTGTGGGAATATTAAGTTTTTTTGTAGGAAAGAGTGTTTTATATAAGATAGAATTATTTTTTAGAGATATTCTTGTATAATATTGGTAGTTGTTGAGGTGCTTTAAAAACTATTTATTTGTTCTATTTGGGTTCGGTTCCTGTTTTTTTTATTTTGTGGTATTAAATTTGGATATAGTTTAAAAAAATAGTCTTTGTAAGACTTAAAATAAAAGGGGTATATAAAAAAATCAATAGCATATTTAGACTTTATGTAAGAAAAGAGAGAGGATTTGTTATTGCTTGATTTATCAAGGGTTTTTAAATGAAAGAGGATACAAGTTATAATTCTTTTAAAAAAATATATGTAGAAAAAATTTTTATAATTTTATTTCAGTTGTTTTATATTTCAGAAATATTTTATATCTTGCGCTTAAATAAAAAGAAAATGCTTTGTAGCGTTTCCAATATGTCTAATTAAAAATATATTTACTATGAAATTACAACATTTACTCAGCTGCTTGATGGTTACAGCTCCGCTTCTTTTTGTTAGCTGTAATAAAGATGATGATGGTCCTGGTGGTTCTACTACGGAAGCTGTAACGAAAGAGTTTAATGCTCAATTCCCGGGTGCTACCAATGTAACATGGACTAATCAAACCCTTAGTTCTACGGATTATGTCGTTGCTACCTTTAAGCCGGCAGGATCAACTTCTTCCGAAATGAGTGAAGCATGGTATCGTCCAGGAGGAATTTGTTATATGTCTAATGTAGCCAAGTCGTTTGAAGAATTACCAGAACTTGTAAAGACAGGTTTTGCGGAAGTAGCCGACCAGAGTGCTATTGTTGGTGTTAATGAGATATTCCGTAAGACCATGGCTACTTTGTATCGGGTAACTGTTACTCAAACGAAAGCTGGCGAAGGGAACGTTAACCTTTATTTTTCTACGAAAGGTATTTTAGCGAGAGAAGTTCCGGTTGCTCAGGACAAAGATGCTACAGTAACTCCTCTTGTAGTACCTGATTTTGTTATCTCTTATATTAATGCAGCATGTCCGAATTCTTCTACGAAACCAGAAGAAACTGTTGCTTATTACAATGTGGCTACTCAACGTTATACTGTAATAGCAGTTTCCGACAGTACTTATTTGGATTTGTTGTTTGATACAGATAAAGTGATGATGGACGGAACTATTCGTTTTCCTTTCCCAGAATTGCCACAAGTTGTAGTAAAAGCTTATGCTATTGATGCTGTAGGTAAGATTTTAACTTATGGAGAACCTGTTAAAACTATGGTAGGAAAGAACTATGATCAAGTAGTTACTTACAGTGTTCCTTACATGACAGATGCTGGAGAAGAAGGAGAATTTGTTTGTACAGAAGTTCATTATGACGATTTGGATCAGGCAATTAAAGATGCTTATGAAGCATGGAAAACAGAACTTGCTTTGGAATTCTCGCTTACAGTTAATGATGTGATTACCTATGTAGATGCTACAGGAGTTAAGAATATCTATGCAATTGAAGCAATTAATGATGCTCAAAAATATTCAGAAATCTTTGTTTATGAACAAGAAATTCAGCCGGAAGTAGAAGGTGGTGATGAAGAACCTGCTGAAGAACCTGCTGAATAGTTAGAAATAGCTTTTAATATAAAAAATAGAAAACTCCAACTGGAGTTTTCTATTTTTTATATTAATGGAAGGGGAAGTGATGTTGTTTTTATATTTAAATGAGAGATATATTGAAGAGAATATACATATGTGGGAAGAATAATATTTTATTATGTGTTTAAAATATAGAGATGAGTAGAATATCCTTTTTTAGAGTTTTTCCGATTTTTTTCTTGTGTGTTTTAACGATTGGTTTTATAGAAGAGAATGCAATAGAGCAAGCATACATATCTGATCCAACGGAAGGGATTGATATATTAAAAAGGAATAGAAAGGTTAAAGAGATAGAGTTTCGAGTTGCTTCTTACAATATTCGTTATGAAGCACCGGGAGATATTAAAACAGGAAACAGTTGGGATGAACGAAAAGAATTTTTAGCAGAGTTAATACGTTCTCATAAATTTGATCTTATTGGCACTCAGGAAGGAAATGAGAGACAATTGGAGGAATTAGAATCATTATTGCCTGGATTTTCTTTTATTGGTTATCCTTATGGGGGACGTAATGGAAGGTTACATAATTGCGCTACTTTTTATAGAACATCCATGTTCGATGTTCTTGATAGTGGTGTATTTTGGTATAGTGAGACTCCTGATGAACCAAGTGTTGGATGGGATGCAACAGATCAAAGAATTTGTTTTTGGATAAAGTTTAAGGAAAAGGTTTCAGGACAGGAATTTTATTTTTTTAATTCTCATTTTTATTGGCGATATGTTACAGCGAAGGCTAATTCTGGAACAGTTTTGGTAAATAAAGTACGAGAAATAGCCAAAGGGTATCCTGTGATTTGTACGGGGGATTATAATTCGACAGATTCTACTTTTCAAATAAAACAAATTTTAACGATATTGAAAGATGCTTATCGTATAACAGAAACAGCTCCTGTTGGTCCAGAAAATACTAGTTTCCCTGGTGGTGTTTTTAAAGGAACACCGAATAGTCGTATAGATTATATATTTGTTAGTGATGATTTTCGGGTAATGGATTATGCAGTATTATCAGATGTTTACAGAGACAATCGTTATCCTTCAGATCATTTGCCGGTTACAAGTAAATTATCAATCTCTTCTTTTAAATAATATAATGGATTTGGAGGATTAAACAAAACATACCTTAATTGATAATGAAAAAAAGTAAAATATTGAATCATTGTTTGGTATAAAGGGAGCCACACATTGAATTGTTTTTCCTAATGTTTTTCTGCTTTTGAGAGGTAATTCATGTGATTTAACATGTTGAAGTATAGTATTGATTATATATAGAATAAGTGATTATTCAGCAAATATCAGAATTTGGGATTCCTACAAGAATCCCAAATTCTGATATTAGATGTGGTGTATAAAAATAATACAGAGAATTATTTTTTGATTTTTCCAGGAGCAGGAAAATGTTTTGATGCATCATCAAGAACAAGTACCCAATCCATAGCTTCTCCAGGAAGAGGAGGTGTGAATGTTAATGGGTTTCCATCATTAGCAAGTTTCCCTATTTTTTTAGCTTTTCCTGTACGAGGATCAAACCACCATGCAATTAAATCTTTGCATTTTAGCATATTGCTACGAATAGAGAAAGTACGACCTATTGGGGCATATATCATAGCATATGAACCTTCAGAGTCCATTGTTGCTACGAAACGATAACGGCCAGCTCCCGGCACAGATGATTGTACCTCAGCAGATATTATAAGTTCAGGAGCAGGTATTCGGGAGAAATAAGGCCGGGATTCGATAAGATACCGTAAGTAGGCAGCTTGTCCGGCAGCGGGTTGATTTATGGCTTCGTACCAGGGGAGAAGGGGACGATTGATAGGAACATGTTTTTTCTCAGGATTATACATCTGCCATACGGAGTGGTGACCATAAGTTATTCCGGCAGAACCGTAAAATACGCTCCAATACAAGGTACGTCGTACGTCCCAGGAGTTGGAATGTCCATCCTCATCGGGTCGGAATTCCAACGGATGATCTTCATAAAGGGGTTCAAGGTCAATAATTGGTTTTGCGGGATTTTTCATGAAATCATCCATAATTTGAATATTGGAATTGTATCTTTGATTGTGTCCACTTTGTCTTCCGTTGAAACTTAACCATTTTTCATTATGGAACCATATGGAAGATGTTTTCCAGCCGCTGGGATGAAATGTGATTAGGTTGATGGAATCAACGCTTCTTATTCCCTTTGCCATAGCCCGAATGATTGCTTGTTTTTGGCTGTCTTCGGGATTTCTATCACCACCAAGAATCCAGATTATCATGTCATTTTTATATCGTTCAGCAATAAACCGGCCATATGTTTCAGCATTTTGTTCATTGAAAATGGGATTTTGATCATTCCAGTAACGTCCCCATGTAGGCAACAATCCTACATAAAGTCCCAAAGAATTGGCTCTTTTTATAATATAATCGACATGATCCCAATAATCGTTGTTTTCTCCTTCAACAATGTTGGGACGGGTAGGGTTTCGATTGATTAACGGAGTATAACCGTAGGGATTTGGAATATCAACACCGTCTATTTCAGCCAATGCTACGGCTTGAATAACGTTGAACCCTTTTTCTGCTCGGTCTTTCAGATATTTGTCAGCTTCTTCACGATTTAGGCGATGGAATAGCTCCCATGCTGTATCTCCAAGATAAAAAAAAGGGGTTCCGTCACTATATTGAAGGTAATGTCCGTTTTCAGATATGACAAGACGTGATTGTTCTGTTGCGGCATAAGAGCAGCAATTTATGCCGATAAAAAATACAAATGAGAATAGAAAATGTTTCATAGTCGTAAAAATTAAGGATTTAGGAGAGATTATTGGTGTTTAATAGTTTGGATTGGTTTAAGAAATAACTTATTTGAATAAAGCTATATGAAATTAGAATTGGTATGCAGCTTTATTTAATAAAATCTTCATGGTAAATGACTTGACTTTGGCCTCATTTTCTTGAGTGAATTGAGTAATATGTATTACATCTCCATTACGGATATTTTGTATCTCTGCATTACTGAAAATGCCCGGTAGCCAGGCATGAATAAAGGTGCCGTCACCATAGGCGTCACTGTACGTTCCTTCATTACAGTATTCTTTACGTGTTTGGAATTGTTTTATTAAGTGAGACAGCATGGGAATGTTCATGGATGTAAACATTTTCCATTCCCCGCTATTCTCATCATTATCTTTAGCATTGCAGTTATCCGGTTTAGGAAGAACATTCCATTCGTTTTGGCATTTTTTGGTTATCCACCAATGGTCATCTCCCCAGTTGATTACACGAAAATTTGAAGCTATAATATGAGAAGCCTATTCATAATGTCCGTTGTAAACTTTCAAATCGGTATAATATACAATACATTTTTCTGCAATACTTGGATCGATGCAATAAGCAGAGGCTAAAGTTGCACCTTGCCCTCCAATGTTGATAATCAGTGGCAAGTCGGGATTTTTGGAGTAATTTTCGTTGATTAACCGTACATACAGTTCTGCTCCTGCAGAAATCTTTTTTTCTCCGGCTTTTTCATTATCGGCTTCAGTGCCTATTGTTATTTCAGGCAGACATTTGGGGTTGATACCGCTTTTCAGAGCCATATTACGAGATTCATAAGCTGTGTTAATCCATTCGGGGCGGTAAAATGTCCAAAAATCGGTCAGTACGGGAGTTACAATAATTCCGACCAAGTTCATTTTACCAAGCGAAGCCATGGCATACATCCATTCATCATCAAATACATCATCAAATACGTCATTATCGTATATGACAAGATTTTTAACTGTTTTTCCTTCTTTTACCGTGATGCCATGTATATACAATCCTTGGGGGTAACCGGGACGATTAAATCCCCAGTCGCCTAAAACAGGATTAGGATTTTTATTCCAATCTGTTGTTTGGGGATTCCAACGAGCAGCATAGGTTATTGATGTGCAAATAAATAATATTAATGAGATTATTAATGGTTTCATGAGTATATAATAAATATCTGTTATGGTTTTCTGTTATGGTCTGTTATGGTTACAAATATAATGATTTTTTATATTTAAAAAAGTTTATATAAAAAATAAGGGATAATGGTCGTAATGATATTATATTTGTATCCATAATGGGGCATAATGATTCAGGCTTGTAGAAGATATGTGTTTTAAAATAAATTCTCATACATCAGATCCGATTTATCATCAATTAGCTGCCTATATTGTTAATGAAATTCGGAATAACCGAATAAAAATAGGAGAACGTTTACTTTCGGTTAATGAAGCCTATCGTGTTTATTCTGTATCGCGAGACACGGTTTTGGCGGCATATGGGATATTGAAGGAAATGGGGGTGATTGTATCTGTTCCGGGGAAAGGCTTTTTTGTGGAACGTTCGGGTGTTTCCGGTAGTTTCCGGCTTTTTATGGTATTTGATGCGATGAATCAGTATAAAGAGACGCTTTATCGTTCCTTAGTGGATCATCTTGCAGGGGATTATGAAATCAGTATTTCTTTTCATTATTATGATGTTGCTTTGTTTGATACGTTGGTGTCGAACGCATGTGGGAAGTATGATTATTATGTTTTGATACCTCATTTTAACAGGGATGTATCATCCATACTGGATAAAATACCATCCGACCAACTTCTTTTGTTGGACGCTTTTCCTGAAGGATATTCGAAGAATTGTGCAGCTGTTTATCAGCGATTTTACAGTGATTCTTATGAGGGATTAAAATCGATATTAGACAAATTGATGCGTTATGAGGCGTTGCATATTGTTTATAATGATCAGTTTCAATATATGCCGGAAGATTATATTGCAGGAGTTTACCGTTTTTCCGGGGAGTTTCGTTTTCCTGTTTATGTAGAACGGGATTTTAATATGGAAACCATACAATCAGGACACTGTTATATGGCGATATCGGAACGAGATTTGGCTTCCATAATAAAACAGATAAATAGAAAAGGGTTTCAAGTAGGAAAGGATATTGGTCTTTTAAGTTTGGATGATACTCCGTTGAAAGAGGTTCTTATAGGGGGGATAACAACATTGACGACAGATTTTGAATTGATGGGGCGTACAGCAGCGGAACTAATAAATCGACGGGAACAGCAGCGTATTGCTAACCCATGGCGTTTAATACTTCGGGGTAGTTTGTAAAGCATAAATTTTAGAATATTGATGTTAAAAGTGTGATTTGTCTTAAAAAATCAATATCTTTGTGTAACCTTGTAATAAATTACGACTTAATTAATGAAGAAACGAACAAAATGGATATTGACATCCCTGATTTTGTTGATAGCAATGGGTGCGGGGATGTACAATATCATGCGGAAGACTCCGGCGTCAGATGAACCAAGTACTACGTCCACTCTTCGTGGGCGTAGTGTTTTGAATGTAAATGCTCAAATAGTTAAAGAAGAGTTATTGACCGATGGTATTTTTGTCACAGGGACTTTATTGCCGGATGAAGATGTTGATTTATCCTTTGAGACTTCCGGAAAGATTGTAGCTATTAATTTTGAAGAGGGCTCTGTTGTTAAGAAAGGCGATTTGTTGGCAAAGGTCAATGATGAGGTTCTGGTTGCTCAATTAGCCAAGTATGAAGTTCAGGTAAAATTGGCGGAGGATCGGGTGTTTCGTCAGAATGCCTTGTTGGCTAAAGATGCCGTTAGTCAGGAAGCTTACGAGCAGGCTCAAACGGATTTGGCTACCTTAAAAGCGGAAATAGATTTGGTAAAAGCCAATATTCGTTTGACGGAACTACGAGCTCCCTTTGACGGTATTATCGGTTTACGAAATGTCAGTGAAGGAGCGTATGCTTCTCCAAGTGTTGTCGTGGCTACTCTTTCCAAGATATCCCCGTTGAAGGTTGATTTTTCAGTACCGGAACGATATGCTTCACAGATTCGTAAAGGGACGGGATTGAGTTTTTCTATTGAAGGGGATTTACGGGAGTTCAATGCACGGGTTTACGCAGTGGCTTCCAAGGTGGATATTAATTCTCGTCAATTGCCTGTACGTGCTCTTTATCCTAATACAGGAGGGCAATTACTTCCCGGACGTTATGTGAGTGTTAGCATTAAAATGGATGAGATTCCCAATGCCATTACTATTCCGGCAGAAGCGTTGGTTCCGGAAATGGGAATCGATAAAGTATTTTTGTATAAGAATGGGAAGGCGCAGCCGGTAGAGATTAAGAAAGGTATTCGTACAGATTCAAAAGTACAGGTGGTCAGTGGGTTGAATGTAGGAGATACGTTGATTGTTTCCGGAACCTTGCAATTAAGAACTGGCTTGGATGTTAAATTGGATCGGATTGACTAACCCGGAGTTGTTATGAATATATCGGAATTAAGTATTCGCAGGCCGGTTTTGGCTACCGTAATTACCATCATTATTCTTCTTTTTGGAGTTATCGGTTACAATTATTTGGGTGTTCGGGAATATCCCAGTGTGGATAATCCCATTATATCTGTTTCTTGCTCATACCCGGGAGCCAATGCTGATGTTATTGAAAATCAGATTACCGAACCTTTGGAACAAAATATCAATGGGATTCCCGGTATCCGGTCTCTTTCCAGTTTCAG
>CASFOM010000081.1 GCA_949296295.1 uncultured Alistipes sp.
AAAATAATAGACCTCAAATCATTTGCCAATAGCATGATCAATCGGGAAAGCTTCCCCATTCCATGCTTTAAGTTGCGTCCAGGAAACTGCCGGGCCACTCCAGAAAGGATGGTCCGACGGCAAACCCAAAGCCAACAACCCTACACTGCATAAATAGGTACTTCCCGTACAAATATACGTCTCTCCTATCATTTTTTGAGAACCACAGAAACCCATAGTCAACCAGCCATCCTTGTCAAAAGTACCCGGTTGTTCCATCTGACGACGAATCACTGCCGTTAATGCACAACGCACTTGTTCCGGCTGAACCCCTTTCGGCAAACGTTCCAACAAGGCCATCTGGGAAAGAGTTTGAAACGCTCCAAAACGATAAGCTAAAGACCGACCTATCGGAGGATAACTCCCTTCCGGAGAAATCATACGTTCCAAAACTCCTGCATAACGGCTTGAACGCGCAAATAAAGTATCGTATAACTCCTGACTGGACAAACCTTGTTCCCGAGTAATGGTAACAACATCTATCAACATGGGTTGAATGACGAAGCTGTTATAATAGTCCCAATGAAAATTTTTACCATCCCCATAAGCTCCATCTCCTTTATACCATTCATTGTGGCGACTGATGGCATAGGTAATGGGAGTCATATTATACTCATATCCGTATTTCATGAAAAAAGCCTCTATTGTCGCGGAAAAAAGCAACCAATTACTTTCATACGGACGAATTTTTCGGGTTAATTTAAAGGCATCTACCACTTGTTGCTTGACAGATTCACTCAATCCTCCCCATAGACGTTTCGGGGAACGAATAAAGGCCTGAGCCAAAAAAGCCGCATCTACAAGAGGTTGAGAACCCTTCGAAAAATTCATGTAATCCGATGATGACGGATTGGTCCCCTGGGCTATAGACTGATGGGCCAACGATAATAATTCATCCCGTAAATTCCCTTCCTCTGTCCCATCTGACGGAAGTTCCAACCAAGGAGAAAGACCACATAAAAGACGGCCCAAGGCCTCCAAATGGGCATAAGAGGACCGACCGGAACCTTCATGTTCCTCCACAGGCATAAGCTCCTTCAATTTCCCTTGGGCTCCTGACTCCAAAACAGGACGTGCTATACGTTCTGCTATCTGAACCCAGTATTGACGGTCGGAAACAGCGTTACGACGACGTGCCTCTACTTCCGTTGTCACCAATAACAACAGGACAGGCAATAATAAAATTTTGGAAAGACGAAATATCATTATTTTATCATTTTTTTAGCGGCTTGTTCAAACTGTGCCAAACCTGAATCGGTCAATGGATGTTTCAATAATCCTAAGATACTGGATAACGGAGAGGTCACTACATCTGCTCCCACTTTCATACATTCTACAATATGCTGTACAGAACGAATGGAAGCTGCCAGAACTTGTGTCTCATAACCATAGTAGCGATACATCTCAACAATGGAAGAAACCAACTCTACTCCATCGGAACTGATATCATCCAAACGACCTACAAAAGGAGATACGTACGTCGCTCCCGCTTTGGCTGCCAATAAAGCCTGACCTATCGAAAAAACCAACGTACAATTGGTCCGGATACCCTGTCCCGTAAAATATTTTATGGCACGGATTCCATCTTTGGTACAAGGAACCTTGACAACTATTTGGGGATGCAAGGAAGACAGCATAGTCCCTTCCTTTATCATCTCTTCATACGTCGTTGAAAGAACTTCTGCACTAACATCGCCCGAAACAATCGAACAAATATCCTTATAATGTTGTAAAATAGCTTCCTCTCCTTCAATACCTTCTTTGGCCATCAATGAAGGATTAGTAGTTACTCCATCCAGGACTCCAAGTCCTTCTGCTTCCCGAATCTGATCCAGGTTAGCTGTGTCTACAAAAAATTTCATCTTACAATTTTATTTGTTTTATAGTTAGAAATAGGTTAGAATTAATTTTGTTCCGATAAATCTACATGATTCAAGGATGAGGAAACGGACAATTCCTTATTCGCCCGGACCCCCAACTCCTTCAGCATCTCTGCTTGGCGAACTAAATTTCCCCGCCCGGTGGATAGTTTGCTCATCGCTCCTTCATACGCCCGACGAGTATCATCAATTCCCTTCTCTATATTTTGCATATCATTCACAAAACCCGCAAACTTATCATACATCTGCGCTCCTCGTGTGGCTATATCTATGGCATTACGGGTCTGGGCATCCCGACTCCATAAATCATAAATCAATTTCAACGCTGTAATAAGATGGGTGGGACTTACCAACACTATTTTTTTACGATAAGCATATTCCCACAATTGGCCATCACTACTTAGGGCCAAAAGATAAGCCGGTTCTACCGGCATGAACATCATCACAAAATCCAATGAATTCTGACGGGTAGAATAATTTTTTCCACTCAACTCGTCAATATGTCGTTTGACCGAAGCCAGATGCTCTTGTAACGCCCGTTGCTGCTGCTCCGAATCCGTTGCGTTTACATAACGACTGTAAGCGGTTAAAGAAACTTTGGAATCTATGATAATTTCTCGTGAATCCGGATAACGAACAATAACATCCGGACGTAACCGATGACCTTCTTCATCAGTCCCACTCTCCTGGGAAAAATAATGAACTCCCTTTTCCAACCCTGAATTGGTCAAAATCGTTTCCAATATCATCTCGCCCCAATCCCCCTGCAACTTAGGATTATGTTCCCCTCGTATGGCGCGAACCAACGTATCTGCTTCATCGCCCAAACGTTTATTCAAATCCATCAGCTGTTTCAACTCATTACCTAAGGAGGCTCGCTCACGGGTTTGACTAATATAAACTTCCTCTACCTTTTTGCGAAATGAATCGATTTCACGACTGAGTGGATCCAACAAATCTTTTACCTGTTTTCCATTAAGTTCCGTAAATTTACGTGTTTTATCTTCCAAAATACGGGAAGCCATATTTTCAAAAGTCTGTTGCATCTGCTTCTCGTTTTGCAATACACGCATTCGAAACTCCTCTTCGTTTTTACACAGCAACTCATATTTAACGGTTAAGGCTGCATGTTGTTGCTTTAATGAGGATAACTCTTCCGTACAAACAGTAAATTGAGATTCCCTGGCAGACAAACGGTCTTCCAAGGATTGCTGGATAAACGCCTTAGCCTCATAATCTTTCCGTAATACTTCATGTTCCGACCAAAGTCGGCTATAACGACGCTGCTCATAAAGCTTAAGCCCCATAGCCCCTAATATCAAGCCCGATAATACACAAATAATTTCAATCATGGCCCTCCTCCCTTGCTTCCTTGGACAAAAGAGCATCCGCTGCCTCCAAACAGCCATAAAACTCTGTGCCAAAAACGCGTTCTATCGGCTCTTTTAACGCCTGATACACCTTTATTCCCCGAGCTTTCCCGTTAATACATGCTTGATGACAAATATTCCACCGATGATAATTCAAACCTATGGCTCCATTACTGAAACGAATGGTTCGGATAGGATAAAGATGACAAGATACCGGTTTGTTATAAGGGATAGCGCCTGCCCGAAAAGCTCGTTCTATGGCACATAAAGTATTATCTCCCTCGCGAAAACTAAACGCACATTCCTTCCCTTCAACCAAAGTGGTGGCATAAGAACCTTCAAAATCCACCTCAAAAACACCCTGTTCTTCTACCGAAGCGATACCTTCCGGTGTCATATAGGGTTTTATGGCTTCCAAATAATCTTCTATAAGCCCTATTTCCTCTTCCTCCAATGGTGCTCCTCCATCCCCTTCTACACAACATGCCCCATGACAACTTGACAAATCACAACAAAAAAAAGAGTCAAAAAGGTCTTCACTGACTATTTTATCTTCTATCTCTATCATCTTAAATTTCAAACAATAGCCTACATCGAAACAGCAACCGACAGGCATAAAAAAACAGGAGCCGTAAAAAAACGGCTCCTGCAATATTAAACATTTTTTACGAATTAACAAAGTTTTCTCGCTCCATCACTGATAACTACCGGATAAATTTGGCAGTCAATACCGAATGCCGCCTTATAGCCCGCTTTTACCGTTTCTATAAAGGTATCATATTTATCAATAGGAACAACATTGATGGTACATCCTCCGAAACCACCTCCCATAACCCGGGAGCCCGTAACACCACACTCTTTCGCTATCTCATT
>CASFOM010000082.1 GCA_949296295.1 uncultured Alistipes sp.
ATCTGTATTTAGATTCGATAGTTGTTGCTTCTGTGTTTTAATATCTACATAGAGAGTTAGAGAAATACTTCCCTTTGTTATGTTGAGATTGTTTTCGTTATTTACAACGAAAACAATCTCTTTTTTCTAATTCAGGGATTGTGTGCTGTATGAGTGGAATATGTATGCTCGTAGTGATAAAATATCTCTGTAAGGAAAAATGATTTTTTATTTCATGAAAAGTAGCTCTTTTTAATATGTGTTTATTGTAGTGAATTTTTGAAATGATTTCTGTAAATCTGGAATTGGGGTAAATTAATCAAGGATTTGTATACTTCTATCTCTCTTGGCATTTCCTATTTTTGTGGAGTGGAAAAAAACAGAAAAGGTATCTATTATAAATAAAAAGAAGTATATAATGAGGTTGTTTTTTATCTTTATAATGGTATTCACTACCTCTTTTTCTTTGTTTGCATGTACTACTGAAGACAAAGATGGTCATTTCTCAGGAACTCAAGAATATCCTGGTAATCCGAATAATGAAAATGCATCGGAACTCCCATCGACAGAAGGGAATAACCGATGTATCGTTATTTTTTATTCCAGAACAGGAAATACAAAACAGATTGCTCAACAAATACAGACCTCTCTGGATTGTGATATTTTGGAGGTTAAACCTTCATTGGCCTATGAAAAAGATTATAATACCGTCCTGGAACGAGTAAAAAAAGAGTTGGAGACCATCAAACAGGGAAATTATCCTCATATATCTACTCATATGGAAAACTTTGATGGATATGAAACCATATTTATCGGCTACCCTATTTGGTTCGGATCTATGGCTACTCCTATGCAGAGTTTCCTATACGAACATGCTCCCAAGCTGACGGGAAAACATATTGCGCTCTTTGCTACAAGCGGAGGAAGCGACATATCTTTGTCTGTAAAAGAAGCGGTATCCTTATGTCATGACGCTGAAATTCTGAATCAGGCACTACTGATTGATTCTCCTTATTTTTCTCAAATAGAAAAATATGTAAACTCATGGTTGGAACAATTAAATATTCATTTAGAAAATAGTGACAATATGGGAAGCAATACGATTAAACTGACTGTAAATGGACGTTCATTTACTGCTACGTTGGTAGAAAACTCATCCACAAAAGCTTTAAAAGAACATCTTGCTCAAGAAGATATTGATATTAGAATGAGCGATTACGGAAATATGGAAAAAGTGGGTTCTTTAGGATTTTCTTTGCCTAAAAATGACACACATACTATTACGGAACCTGGGGATTTAATCCTTTACCAAGGTAATTCATTGGTTATCTATTATGATACAAACTCTTGGAATTTTACCCGCTTAGGTAAAGTAGATGGGGTTTCTACCCGAAGTCAAATGTTAGAACTGTTGGGAGGAACAGGTGAAGTGACAGTAACTCTATCTTTAGACTGAACTCTCATAAAATATCTGTAATAATTCTACACAAAAACAATGAACATCATTCTGTCCTATACGGCATAAATAATATCGTCTAATCAATTTCAATGAATTGATTAGACGATATTATATCATTTCAAATTGATAAAATTTTCTGAAAATGAAATATTTTATGCTTCAACAATGATTACTTCTATTCCGTTTTAAAATAAGATATAGGAATCAATTTATTTTTTATCTTCCTCGGATAGTATTTTTAAAATTCCTTTTAAGATTAAAATATTACTGCTGATTTTATCATAATAATGACGAGGAAAGAATAAAGATAGCAATAAAGCATAGGCAAAAATAATCACTAAGGCAATGACAAATACCTGTATATAATAAGTGGGCATAATCAAGTAAGCAGCCAAAGCCAAAACAGGAATAACTTGGATGATATATCGATTAATTTTATACATACAGGAAAAACGTCCGTATTGCCGAACCAATAACCGAATCTGCTCCTCTATAACCTCTTTTTTATGAAGGTTAATTGACAAGTATTCTTTTTCCGATTGATTGTATGGATAATATTCGCTAAATAAAAAATCAATCATAATTGCCTCCTCTTAGAAACGCCACCCTGCTATAATCTGGAAGTTCCCATTTTTCGTATTGGAATGTAATTCTTCCAAGATATCACTATATCTTAATGTATTAAGCATTCCCAAATTATAGTTAATGGCCAAATTAAGACCGAACTTAAATTGGTAACCTGCGCCCAATACCAAAGCTACATCTCCTGATTTTAATTGGGGTTTGATATTTCGAACTACTTTTGTATCCTCTGACGCAATATGGTATTTGTGTTTGGCCGATAAAATAGCACTAAACTGAGGCCCTGCAAAGAAATTCAAACCCCCTATTACATAACATTTCAATACGATGGGAAAATTCAAATAGTCTATTCGTGTCTTGACGTTTCGTGCAATTCTTCCATCAGATAGTTCTTCATTATCCATTCGAGCCCCCTGCTGTGAATACATCGCCGATGCCTCTATTTCAAACATCCGGGTAAAACGAAATCCTGCAAAAGCCCCAAAAGTAAGCCCTTGTTTATTGATTCGCGTAGAATGGGTTAAACGAGAAGAGTTCATCCCTATCTTGGGACCCCATCCAAAATCTTGTGCCATAACAGGAACTACACAAAATAACAGCAATATGCTCGAAATCAGTTTTTTGTTCATAAACCTTTATTAAAATCCAACAATTCCATCTCTAAATATCCCCTCTTTCACGCGATAAAGATAATATAAATTTCAAAAAAATAGAACCTGTATCTGATGACTCCTGTACATAATTTACTTATCCTATTAGATAAAAAACGCTTTATGACAATGAGTTTTTTTATTTTTATCCTATGCTCTGAAATTGCATCTCAAAAATCATTCAATTGTCTTACAAAAATTTTACAGGGCTTCTTTTAGATAATTCACTGTATAACCTTTGTCTGTTTTTAAAAATGAATCAACAGAACCTTCGAAAACTAAATTCCCGCCTTCTGCTCCTCCTTCCAGACCTAAGTCAATAACATAATCAGCGCATTTTACCACATCCATATTATGTTCTACTACAACTAATGTATGACCTTTGGCTATCAGAGCATCAAAAGCTGCCAATAATTTCTTTATATCATGAAAATGGAGTCCTGTAGTAGGTTCATCAAAGATAAAAATCAAAGGCTCCTGACGATCTTCTTTCAATAAATAGGAGGCTAACTTTACTCGTTGACTTTCTCCTCCTGAGAGTGTGGAGGAAGACTGTCCCAATTTTACATACCCCAAACCTACATCTTGTAGAACACGAAGTTTATCCACTACTTTTCGTGCTAACAAGGACGAATCTGCACCAAAAAATGATATTGCTTCATCAATGGACATATCCAAAACTTCATCTATCGAATAACCTCGATATTTCACACTTAGAATTTCATCTTTAAACCGACGACCGTTACAGTGATCACAGACCATAACAATATCCGACATGAACTGCATTTCTACACGTAACACACCTTCTCCTTGACATTCTTCACAACGACCGCCTGAAATATTGAAAGAAAAATGAGTAGGGGTTAATCCATTCAGTTTGGCAGCGGGTTGTTCTGAAAAGATTTTTCGTATGTCATCATAAGCTTTGATATAAGTAACGGGATTTGACCGGGAAGAACGACCTATCGGATTTTGATCAATCATTTCAACTCCTCCCAGTAAATGTAAGTCTCCTCCCAAAGAGTCAAAATTGGGACTAACTGATCCTGTCTTGTTGAAATGTCGATAAAGAGCCGGATAAAGAATATCCTGAACCAATGAGGATTTCCCGCTGCCACTTACCCCTGTAATACAGGTAAAGGCGCCTATGGGAATATGTACCGTTATATTCTTTAGGTTATTTTCACAAGCTCCTTCTATACGAATATAACTATTGAAAGGGTGAGGCAAGGTGGGGCGTTCTATGGATAATCGTCCCAAAATATAATCGGCAGTCAATGAGTTTTTCGCTTCTTTTAATGCTTCCGGAGAACCAGAAAAGACTACTTCTCCGCCTTCAATACCTGCTCGAGGACCTATATCTATAATATAATCTGCGGCCAGCATGATTTCCTTATCATGCTCGACAACAATTACCGTATTGTCTAAATCGCGCAACTGTTTTAATACTTTTATCAGACGTTGTGTATCGCGCGGATGCAGACCAATACTGGGCTCATCCAATATATACATGGAGCCGACCAGAGAACTCCCCAAAGAAGTCGCTAAATTAATCCGTTGACTTTCTCCCCCGGAAAGAGTGTTGGATAAACGGTCCATGGTTAAATAGTCCAGTCCGACGTCAATTAAATAGCGTAAACGAGTCTTAATCTCTACCAACAACTGGTGCGCTACGTCTGCTTCATAAGGAGAAAGCGAAAAATTTTCTACTGTTTCCAATAATTTCGACGCTGGCATTCGAACTAAATCAACAATGGTATAACCATCTATTTTTACATAGGTAGCCTCTTTTCGCAACCGGGCCCCCTTACATACAGGACAAAGACATTTCCCTGTATAGCGCGAAATCAATACCCTGTTCTGTATTTTGTATTTCTCTTTTTCCAACATGGAGAAAAACTGATTGATGCCCGGGAAAAATTCACATCCCTGCCACAACAACTCTTTCTCTTTCGCTGTTAGCTTCAAATAAGGACGATGGATCGGGAAACCACTACGCTCCACGCTGTCTATAATCTGTTGCTTCCACCACTTCATCGTTTCGCCCCGATAACAGGCAATAGCATCTTCAAAAACACTTTTGGTCTTATTCGGAATCACCAAATCTTCATCGATGCCTACAATCTTTCCATAACCTTCACAACGCGGACAAGCCCCTAACGGATTGTTGAAACTGAATAAATGTTCCTGGGGAGGTTCAAAAGTAATCCCATCCTCTTCAAAACGATTGGAAAAATGACGAATAGTATCCCCTGTGTCCCGATTAACAGAAACGATACTACAATCTCCATTCCCTACTTGCATGGCTGTCTGAACGGAATCATTCAACGTGGATAACTGTTCATCGCTTCCTGATACAGAACACCTGTCTACCAGGACCTGTAAATCTTCATAAGTATAAGAATGAATTTCAGGCATTAACTCATCTACGTAAACAATTCGTCCCCCCGTATAAAAACGGTCAAATCCGTCATTGACTAACAACGTAATACGTTCTATTAAAGAAATATGTTCTACATGAGGGATAGGTGCTGTAATTAATATTCGCGTTTTATGAGGTAAGGAAACAATATAATCCACTACATCAGAAGGCTGATAAGCTCGTACCTCTCGCCCTGACACAGGTGAATAAACCTTCCCTATTCGTGCAAAAAGCAGTTTCAGATAATCATATATTTCTGTTGAAGTACCTACCGTAGAACGGGGATTACGTGTTGCTACCTTTTGTTGAATAGCAATAGATGGCGAAATACCTGATATGTCATCTACATCCGGTTTGTTCATTCGCCCCAAGAATTGTCGGGCATACGCTGAAAGACTTTCCACATACCGCCGTTGCCCTTCTGCAAAAAGGGTATCGAAAGCCAAAGAAGATTTGCCGCTTCCCGACAAGCCTGTTATAACGACTAATTTCCCTTGAGGAATAGTAACATCTATATTTTTTAAATTATGTACCCGGGCTCCCCGAATGACTATTTTATCTGTTGATTTCATTAATTTCAAAAAATCTGCTTGAACAGAAAAGAGACGGCAAGTTAAGCATTTTTATTGTGCCAGACAAACAATCCCAAACAGAATAAAAGGAGATTAAATTTTTATCGTTTCGGGATTCTGAATAAGATTTGGAGAAGATTTAAAGTGCTTTGAAATGAAAGTATCGGGAAGAAAAATGAATAACAAGACATGAGATAAAGAAAGTAAGAACTTGTGGAAAAAATTTTTTAATGGTCTTTAATGCAGCTAAAACATTTTTTACAAAAACATAGTTTCACTCTAAGAAAAGTATAAAAAATGTATGTAAATCCACAAAAAAGCAAGAATCATATTTGATTATGTCTTTAAAAACCAAAAATTATATATATTTGAATATCCAGACAAATAATAAAACTTGTTTTTTAATAATTAGATCTAAACATTATGAAGAAAAAAAGACTATTCTCTATTGTAGGAGGGATACTTGCCGGAATACTGCTTTTCGGATGTTCAAAAGATGAACCCAATACTCCCCTTCCTTCCGCAAAACAAATCACTGCCTTTACATTTAAAGCAGGTGCACAAAACCCCCAATTTACAGAACCTGTAACTGGAAAAATAGATGAGACCAACAAAACTATCCAAGTCGTAGTCCCGGAAGGTGTTGATTTAACAGATTTAACTCCTACAATTACTATATCCAAAACAGCTATTGGAATAGAACCGGCAAGTGGCGTCTCTCAAAATTTCAATTCTCCTGTTAAATATACAGTAACAGCGGCCGATAAATCCACCGCAGTATATACTGTGACTGTAACCGCTACCAATAAACCGGTTTTAAACTCCTTCAAAATGGATGACGTCCCAGCTGTTATTACTGATGAAACAATATATTGTTCAGTAGATATAAACAACATAAATCAAACAACTCATACTCTATCCATAGAAGGAGAAAGTATAGAGACAATAACCATTGGGGGAACAGAAGTACCCGAAATGAATGGTTCTTTTACTTTCCAAACTTTCAATGCAGCCCAAACTTATCCAATCGTTGTTTCTAATAAGTTGGGAGAAACCAAAGAATATACTTTGGTATTAACAGGTCTTCCTATTGTAGTCATTCAGATAGAAGGTGGGGTCAATGCCATTCCTGATGATCCCAAAGCTCCTTGTGGATTTACTTTGATCGACCCTCAAGGAAGAACAAAACGATTGGAAACGGATACCGAAGGTAGTGTTTATTATACCAATACAGCAGGAATAGAACGGCGAGGTGCTTATTCTCAACGCTTTGACAAAAAATCCTATTCGGTAGAAATGCAGGATGATTTGGGAGAAGAGGTAGATGCCAGCTTCTTCGGATTACGTTTTGACGGAGACTGGATTCTCGATGCTATGTGGGTGGATCATGCCCGTATGCGTAACCGTTTGTGTACCGATATCTGGAATACGATGAACCGACCTTATCATTTTGATGAGGAACCGGAAGCGGTTAATGGAACCAGAGGATATTTCGTGGAAGTAATTATTAATGATGAATACCGCGGACTATACTGTATGACTGAAAAGATTGACCGAAAACAGTTGAAAGTAAAGAAAGATGTTGAAAATGGTGGTGTCGTATTCAAAGGGGATCAGTTTACTGCTACTACCTTATTCCAATATGCTGAAGCGCCTTTTGATAATAATGCAGATACATGGTGTGGTTTTGAAGCAGAACATCCTGCAGAACCTGGACATATGCGTTGGGAAACCATTGAAGAATTAGTGAAGTTTGTTTCTCCGATAGATAATCCTGATGATAATCTATTTGCAACGCAACTGAATGACCATTTGGATATGCAAAATGTTATCGATTATCTCATCTTTGTAAATGCTACCTGTTCACATGATAATTTCGGAAAAAATATTTTCTGGAGCATTTACAGTACGAAAAAAGACAAACGTTTCTTCTGTACTCCTTGGGATATGGATGGCTCTTTCGGCAGAAATTCGGACAGTGGTATTATGGAAAACCATATATTTATGGGATTTGGATTACCCAACCAACCTGCTTATAACGAAACAGAGCTTTATAAACGATTATATCAAGTAAACCCCGACAATTTTAAAGAAAAATTAAAAACTCGTTGGAATACACTAAAAACAGCACAATTAGCTCCTGCTACCGTAGCTGCTCAAATCAACGAATACAAAGAATTATTCTTGAAATCAGGTGCTTATGAACGGGAAATGAATCGCTGGTCGGAAGATAGTGAATTCAGATGTACTCCTATTGAAGAGGAAGCACAATATATGATTGACTGGTATGGACGTCATTTTAACGAATTAGACGCTTATTTAAATAGTTTATAGAAGAAAAAAACTATAAATTAAAAGAAGGTGTGCCAAATTTTATATTTGGCACACCTTTTATGTAATGACATATATTGGTAAATACAAATTGGAAATAAAAGCGACAGGTGTTTATACAGGAGGGAAACGTCTTGAATCCCCCCCAATGATGCGGTTATTATGGCTATTTGTCCGAACTAAGTGTACAAAGTTCTTTAACAAAAGGTTTCGCCTGATAGTTACGATCAAAAAGTAATGGATAATCTTTTCTCCCTCGAATGGGAAAATTGTTTTTCCATGAATTGCCATCACTGACTCCCCAAACAGTTACGCGAGTAACTATATCCTTATGTTTCAAGAAAAGTTCAAAAAAAGACTTCATCCGAGCATTCCAAACAGAAGAAACGGAATCAGGTAAAATATCCTGATAAGGATTAAGACTCTTCCGATAGGAAACAGTATCGGAAATATTGGCTGTTTGACTTTGTGAAGGTAAGGCACTCATATCCCACTCTGTTATCATTACTTTTACTCCTGCCGAAGAAAAAGCAAGCATGCTTTTTTCAAAATTTTCCAAAGTAGGATATGTCATACCCATATGACCTTGCATCCCTACTGCATCGATACGTAATCCACGTGCCTTTAATTGATTAACCAATCGGATTACTCCTTCTTGTCGTCCCGGAATGTCCATCCCGTAATCATTGTAATAAAGTTCTGCGTCCGGATCTGCTTCATGGGCATATTGGAATGCTAATGGTATAAATTCTTCTCCTAAAATTTCATAAAAAGGACTTTTCCGATAGGAACCGTCTTCCAATATGGCTTCATTGACAACATCCCAACCCTTAATACGCCCCTTGTAACGACCTACAATAGTATAAATATGTTCCTTCATCCGTTTTTTAAGAACCTCCGGAGAAACTTTATCTCCTTTATCATCGACACAAAACCAGGGAGCCAATTGGGAATGCCATATTAAACAATGACCAATAATAGCCATTCCATTTTTCTCTCCAAAAGATACAAACGCATCCGGAGCTTCGAAATCATAACGATTCTCTTCCGGATGAATAAGTGCACTTTTCATACAGTTTTCTGCCACTATGGAATTAAAATGTTGCTGTATAATGTTTACGGATAAACTATCTTTACCTCTTACTTGATTGTCATTTACTGCAACTCCTATAAGAAATTTATCTCCAAAAACTCCTTTTAATGTGTTCCCTGTGTTGGAATCAGAAGAAGGTACTCCGATGCACCCGGTGAAAAAAATCACAACTACCAACAAATTAGTTATTATTCCTCTTTTCATAATATGTTTTTTAATTTTCCTTCAAAAATAAAAAATATTTTAAATCATATAAAAATATTTATATTATTACTACCTTTGTTTATAAAAACAACAACATGTTAAAAAAGAGATTTTTTATATTATTATCGCTGTTTGCGATGATAATATCCTGTAATAGGTATAAACTTCCAACAATTCATAAATCTACGGCTTTGTTTGATTATTTTATCTATGAAGGGAATGATGATTTCTACAAAGAAAATCCTTTACCGGGAAATGATTATTTTTATAACCCTATTTTACCTGGATGGTACTCTGATCCCAGTATCTGTTCCAATGGGAAAGGGGATTATTTCTTAGTTACTTCTACATTCGCCTATTTTCCAGGAGTACCTATATTTCATAGTCGAGATTTGGTTAACTGGAAACAAGTAGGTCATGTTCTGAATCGTCCTTCTCAGTTAGTCAATCTAAAAGGACAAGGTATCAGCGGAGGAATATTTGCTCCGGCTATTGAATATAATCCGTACAATGAAACTTATTACATGATTACAACAAATGTTGGAGCAGGTAATTTCTTCGTAAAAACAAAGGACCCTTTCGGTGATTGGTCCGATCCTATCATGTTACCAGAAACCATAGGTATAGATCCCTCCTTTTTTTTCGATGATAACGGGAAAGCGTATATTGTAAATAATGATGATGCTCCTGATAATAAACCTGAATACAGCGGTCATAGAACTATTAGAATACAAGAGTTTGATACGAACACGGATAAAACAATTGGCCCCAGAAAAATTTTAATTAATAAAGGGGCTAAACCCGAAGATAAACCCATATGGATTGAAGGGCCTCATTTATATAAAATCAATGGAAAATATTTTTTAATGTCGGCTGAAGGGGGGACCGGTGGATGGCATTCAGAGGTTATCTTTAGCAGTTCTTCCCCTTGGGACCTTTTATCCCTTGGAAAAACAATCCTATCTTAACCCAACGACATTTGAAAAATAACAGACCGAACCCTATTACTTGTGCCGGACATGCCGATTTGATTCAAACGAAAGAAAACGAATGGTGGGCAGTATTTTTAGCTTGTCGTCCTATCAATAACCAATTTGAAAATTTAGGACGTGAGACCTTTATCATGCCTGTAAAATGGAGTGAAGATGGGTTCCCTTATATGACTCAAGGTGAAGATCTAATACCTATGATACTACGAAGAGAAGGAATAACCCGAGATACTTTGGTTACTTTTGGAAATTTCTCATATACAGAAAATTTTGAAAATCCAAGTCTTGATAATACCTGGATGACATTACGCACTCCTGCAACAGATTTATATTCTCTTTCTGAAACACCGGGGTATCTTACCTTAAAATGTGGCGAATTTAAAGTATCAGAAAAAGAAACTCCTGCGTTTATTTGTCGAAGAATACAACATCATAAATTTATCTGCTCTTCCCGAATGCTTTTTAATCCTGAGCAACAAGAAGCTGCCGGAATGTTATTGTTTAAAGATGAAAACCATTCTTATTTCTTCTCCGTCTGTAAAAAAGGGGACGATAAATATATTGCTCTTACCCAAATAGGCCCCAAGGGGAAAACTATGTTGAAAAGCCAGGTTATTAGTCCCGATAACATGGATATTTGTATGAAAGTGATTTCTTCCGGGGAGTATTATGATTTTTATTACTCTTTAAATAATGGAGAAGATTGGGAAATGTTATGTAATCATATTGATGCCTCTTTCTTATCAACAGCAAATGCAGGAGGTTTTACCGGCACTACAATAGGACTATATGCTTCAAAAGAAGAATAGATGATATTAATTTATAATTTGACACACAATTTATCATAACAAGTAAAACAAGCATAGCAAAAGGCCGATCCAAAAGAGATTTTTGCGGTCGGCCTTTGTTATGCTTAAGGCATGATGTATTTGACTGCCTAAATTAAAATATATATCTCATTTATTTCTTAAGAAGATATATGTTGATTTTCATATTCTGAAGGAGTCGAAAACTACAATGGAAAGAAGGTAATCCTTTGCCCATATCGAATGGCTTTTGAGGCAACTTCGTAAAAATAATGTACAACAATTGGGATAATAACAAAATCTGCTGACAATATATTCAAATAGGCAAAAAAGTTTTTAATACTACTCTATTTCGAAACGAACTCTCATCTCATATCGTAATTTGATTTTTCGTAGATTATCAAATCTTCCTGAATCTCCGGAACCGGATACTGATGCATTACTAATATAAGATTGGACATATCCCATTCCTTGCATTTCTTCTTCCGGCTCTTTGATAAAAATAACATCTTTGATCCGTTTCCCAAAACCTGCTCCCGATAATAGATATTCCGCTTTTTCTTGTGCCGATTTTAAGGCTTCCGTTTTTACCTCTTTTCGATATACTGACAAGTTCTTATTTCGTAATTCTCCTATATTCATATAATCAATCCCCCGCGTATCTACACAAGCTATAATTTGATCAATCTGAGAAAAATCGGTTAAGCGTAACTCCAACTGCTTGCTTATCATAAAATCTCGTCCTCGTTCCCGCCAATAATCCCCTACATTCTGTACTCGGATATCCTTTTCTTTGATTCCTATACGATTTAAATCGTTCATCAATTCCTTTTCTATGACAGCAATGGGAACCTTGGTCTTATAATCTTCCGGCTTTTTCCCTTCCTGAAATTCCTCTTCCCAAAATTCCTTAATCCGCATAATAAAAAGTATTTCGTCCGGTTCTACTGACATTTCTGCACTACCAGTTACTTCAATAAAACGCAAAGAATCATTCTCCTGAGCTTGTACTTCCATGCAGAAAAACAGTAATAAAAATAGAAACATACTCCCCCGTTTCATAGAACCTTTCCTCCCTGATTAATTCAACTTCATTTCATCCAATAAATATCCTGCGCCTGCATATTTATCCAAAATAAAAAGAACATATCGGATATCTACCGCGATATTCCGACACATATCCTTATCATAAACAATATCGCTCATCGTGGATTCCCAACAACGATCAAAATTAATTCCCAATAATTCTCCTTTCCTATTCAATACAGGACTCCCCGAATTTCCTCCCGTTGTATGATTGGAGGCTAAAAAAGCTACCGGAACACTCCCGTTCACACACCAACGTCCATAATCTTTTGTTTCATACAGTTCCCGAAGTTTTTCCGGTACATCATAATCATAAATATCCGGATTATCTTTCTCCATCACGCCATCCAAGGTAGATTGAAAATGATAAACTACTCCATCTGCCGGTTTAAAACCCTCTATCTTTCCATAAGCTATTCGTAAGGTCGAATTGGCATCCGGGTAGAAAAGCTTTTCAGGTTGCATTTCCATCAAACCTTTCATATAAGCCGTATAACGTTGATTGATTTCCGTATTCAGTTTTTTTAAAGAGTCAGCAATACATTGCCGATACATATCGTTAAAAGACTGAAATATTTGGATTGCAGGATCTTTTCTTAATAAAGACAGCGGTTGCTCCTGATGCTCTGCGAGAAAAGTTTTCAACCGATCTGAAGATGTAAAAACAGAACCTTCAAAAATTTCATCTACCCACTCTTCGATACGGGAAGCATGTTGTTTCAATAATGCCGGCTGAAATTTCTTTGGCACTTTTTCTACATAGGCCCGTAACATACGTTTGGCTATTTCCCGGTCAATCGGCATATAATAATTCTTAAAATAACCATCCGACTCTTTCTCTAATTTAGATAACTCTTCTTTGGAAATCCGGGCATAACGACCAGCATACTGAAACAACTCTATGGCTCTAAATGCCTCATTGTAATAATCCGCTGCAAAAGCATAAGGCTCCAAACGGGCATACAAATTACGAAATTGAGGGATTAGCTCTTTATACTGAGGTTTATCTGAAGCCCAACGAATAAATTGATTTTCCAAGGTCTGCTTGTTATCGATTACTTTCATTCGAACAATCCCTTTACTTTCTCCCTGCCATTTTTTCCAAGCATTCGCTACGGAAGCATTTTTAGAAGCATATTGTATCCGGACAGCAGGATCTTCCGACTGATAACGGTTCATTACTTCCAAACGTTGTGTACGAAGGGCTATTTTATGAGGATTGCCTTTTTCTGATATGTAACGAACAGCATCTGAAACAAGGTACTCGTTCGTTCGTCCCGGGTATCCATAAATAAAGGTAAAATCATTCTTTTTAATCCCTTGGGTTGATATAACCAAAGAGCGTTTGGGCACATAAGGGACATTATCCGGTGAATAATCGGCAGGAGCATTATCCTTATCTGCATAAATTCGAAAAATGCAGAAATCTCCTGTATGACGTGGCCACATCCAATTATCTGTATCTCCTCCAAATTTCCCAATAGATGAAGGTGGAGCCGCTACTAAACGGATATCTGTATAAGTTTGATAAACAAATAAAAAATATTGATTTCCATAATATAATCCCTCTACTGAAGCCCGGTAGCCTCGTGGTTGTCCTTCTACTGCCTTTTGAATGATTTTTTGTTTCCTGTCTGCAATCAAAGAGTCCCGTTCCTGAGGTGATTTGTCTGCTAATGATTCCATATCCATTTGATCTGTAACTTCTTCCATTCGAATTAAAAAAGAAGCTTTGTAGCCCGGACAGGGTAATTCCTCTCCTTGATTCATGGCCCAAAATCCATGTGTCAAATAATCATGTTCTACTGAACTATGTGATTGTATTTGTCCATAACCGCAATGGTGATTGGTCAGAAACAACCCTTTATCTGAAATAATCTCTCCGGTACATCCTCCCAAATGTACTATCGCATCCTTTAACGACGCCTTTTCCGTAGCATACAGGTCTTCTGCCTTCAATCTCAAACCATTCTTACGCATTTCTTGCAAACGTGTTTCTCCAATCAGGTTAGGCAACCACATCCCCTCTTCCGCATAACTTGGCAACACCGATAAAAGAGAGAATGAGATAAAAAACATTCTTGTTAATAAATTCATTTATAGTTGTTTTTATTATTTACATCACAAAGGTAATATATAAATAAAACATTCCAGACATGAAATACATTTCTATTTTGTCTGTTTCATTTTTTTACATTACCTTTGCCCTCGTAATTATGGTGCCATAGCTCAGTTGGTAGAGCAAAGGACTGAAAATCCTTGTGTCCCTCGTTCGATTCGTGGTGGCACCACAGAAAATCAGAGAGTTACAGAAATGTGACTCTCTGATTTTTTATATTCTAAGAGGTTCTATTAAAACTAAAGATATAAAATCATGATTTGTGGTTTAATTTTTAGTATGAAATTCCTTTGCTAAATTCAGGTATTGGAACTTCTTTAATTATTAAAACATTATGAAAATTAGAATGGAAAATCAGAAAGTACATGAAATTAAATTTTTTATACCTCTCTGATGATGTAGTGAAAAACATTATATCTTTCACTTATAAAGATTGAAAAAGAATATCCATGGAAAGGATGAATATTCTTTTTTAACATATTCTTCGTTTTGCTCTTTCTTTCGAATATAAAAACAATTGTATATCAATATTTTATAGAAATTAAAATTCCATTATCTCTACTGATATAATGACAGTTTTTCTTTTTGCTTTTATGATTGTCTGTTCAGGGATAGAAAGGGATAAGTAATTCCGGTTACATTATATCATTCTTTGGCAATAGGCGTAGTAAGATGGCCTATCCGTAACAATGTTCAAGAATTTTTACATCTTTATCCTTTAGGTTGTCATTTCCTGTAAAATTCCAAATCAGACGGAAATGTATTGAACTCACCATAAATAGCAGTATCGTATTTCAAATTTCCGACAGTATAGTCTTTCTAATCCATTATTTCTTTTTAATATCCATAATATGGATTCATTTTATATGATATACTTTCTACGACATGTCCGGCTTATAAATTTAGTGTTCTATTTAGGACTATACAATGATGGTTGAGATATTTTATCTGCTTAAATTTCAACATATATTCATATTTAGATACCTTTGTTTGGAACATATGATTAAAAATAATGGAAATAGATAAAATAGAAACAGATAAGAAAAAATATTTAGGACTTTTACTATTGGCAGATGAACAGGAGTCTATGATTGATAATTATTTAGAAAAGGGAGATATGTTTGTTATGTATAATTCCTCAAAAGAGCCTATTTGTTCTGCTGTTGTCACTAATGAGGCGAATAATATCTGTGAACTCAAAAATTTGGCCGTAACTCCGCAATATCAAAGGAAAGGATATGGACGAAAAATGATGGATTTTTTGTGTCGGTATTATGCTGACAGATTTAAGTATATGATTGTAGGAACAGGAGATAGTGTACAGACTGTTTCTTTTTACAAGAATTGCG
>CASFOM010000083.1 GCA_949296295.1 uncultured Alistipes sp.
ATTTCTCCTTAAATATAAGAGCGATAAACCAAAGGATACTAATATAAAACACAAAAATTATTTGAAGTATAAGGTACTAAACCATTGTTTCAAGAAATAAAGTTCTATTTTAAATAATTATATCCGTTGGATATAGGAAAACCTTTCAAATATTGATTTGTATTCGGTCATCAGTTGTATAATTTTGTTTTGGTAAGAAGAAATCTACAAAACATTATGCAACAATTAGGGAAAAAAATAGCACAACTACGCCAAGCTAAAGAAATGGATTTAAAAACATTAGCAGAAGCGTGTCTATTGTCAGAACAACAACTAGAAATTATCGAAAAGGGAGAAGTTATTCCCTCTTTATCTGTTTTAATAAAAATCTGCCGTTCTTTAGACATTTCCATTGGAACATTGTTAGACGGTTTAGAAGAAAAAAGTATTTCTATTACACGTAAAGGAGAAAGGCCGGAAACAGTTAGTTTTTCAAACAATTCATCTTGTTTAAGACACAATCACTTGAAATTTTATTCCATGGCTCCAAACAAAAGCAATCGAAACATGGAACCTTTTGTTATCTGTTTGGAAAAAAGTGAAGAGCCACAACCGGTGTCTTCCCATGAAGGAGAAGAATTCATTTACGTTGTAAGCGGAGAAATACAACTAACCTATGGTGACTCTGTGTCTGTTATTAAAGCAGGAGACTCTGTTTACTACGATTCTGTGACTCCTCATTCGATTTGTTCGATTAGCGAAACGTCGAAAGTAATCGCTGTTATTTATATGCCTTTTTAACGGTTGGATATCGTAGTTTTTTCATTTTGTTTTTTTATATTCAACTTATTAAATATCGATAGATACTTATGGAGTTAATCGAATATACCTTAGGTAGTATATTAGAAAAATATGCCAAAGAGCTCCCTGACCATGAATTTATGGTATATCCCGATAGAAATCTGAGATTTACCTATGCTGAATTTAATGACAGAGTAGATAAATTGGCATCAGCACTTCTAACATTAGGAGTAAAAAAGGGGGATAAGGTAGGTGTTTGGGCCAAAAATGTTCCGGATTGGTTGACCATTTTATTCGCTACAGCCAAAATAGGAGGAATCTTAGTTACAGTCAATACAAATTACAAATTGGCTGAATTGGAATTCATTTTGAAAAATGCTGATATTCATACAATATGTATCACGGCAGGATATAGAGACAGCGACTTTGTAAAAATGATTTACGAGTTGATTCCAGAACTAACAACCTGTGAACGAGGGCATTTAGTCAGTGAGCGATGTCCAATGTTAAAAAACGTTGTATATATTGGGCATGAAAAACTTAGGGGTATCTACAACACAGCCGAGTTAATTCAATTAGGAACCTATCAACCGAAAGACCGGTTGGAACAAGTTAAATCCGAAATCAGTTGTTTTGATGTAGTTAACATGCAATATACATCTGGAACAACCGGTTTTCCTAAAGGTGTAATGTTGACTCACCACAATATTCTGAACAATGGAAACACAGTAGGAGAATGTATGCATTATACTTCTGCTGACCGCGTATTGACATGTGTTCCTTTGTTTCACTGCTTTGGATGTGTTTTAGCGCTATGTGCAGTCATTACTCACGGGGCCACGATGGTAATGGTGGAAGATTTTGACCCTCTCATAGTATTGGCTTCTGTTCAAAGTGAAAAATGTACTGCTTTATATGGTGTTCCTACCATGTTCATCGCCGAATTAAATCACCCTATGTTCAATATGTTTGATTTAACCTCCTTACGAACGGGTATTATGGCAGGAGCCCCCTGCCCCATTGAAACGATGAAACAGGTCATGGAGCGTATGCATTGTAAAGACATTATCAGTGTATATGGATTAACGGAATCTTCTCCTGGAATGACTGCGACTCGTGTAACAGATACTCCTGAAATTAGAGCCACAACAGTAGGGCAAGCTCTTCCTTTTGTTGAAGTAAAAATTGTAAATCCGGAAACTGGAGAAGATGCTCCTATAGGTGTACAGGGAGAAATTTGTTGTCGGGGATACAACGTCATGAAAGGTTACTATAATAATCCTGAAGCGACTCAAGATGTAATAGATGAAGGAGGTTGGCTACATTCAGGTGATTTAGGAGAAATGGATGAACAAGGATACCTTCGGGTAACAGGACGAATTAAAGAGATGATTATACGAGGTGGAGAAAACATTTATCCTCGGGAAATTGAAAATTTCTTGTATAAAATGCCGGAAATAGAAGCTGTAGAGGTATCCGGCTTACCCAGCCCTAAATACGGAGAGCAAGTAGCTGCTTATATTCGTGTAAAAGAAGGGTGTTCCTTAACATTTGAGGATGTACGTGTTTTCTGTAGAGGAAACATAGCCCGTTATAAAATCCCCAAGTACATCTTTTTTGTAAACGAATTTCCTATGACTGCCAGTGGGAAAATTCAAAAATACAAACTTAAAGATATTGGATTGGCTCTTTTAAAAGAAAGAAATGAGGAAGTGGTATAAAGTTGGTTTATAGTTATTTCTGTCTAGTCCTGAAATAGCGTTACAACAAAAAGAAGTAACAATATGGAAAAGACAGAAACAAAGTACGTTAAACGTACACAA
>CASFOM010000084.1 GCA_949296295.1 uncultured Alistipes sp.
CCGGACTCGCCGGGACTTTCCTGGCATTATAAAAAAAGAAAGGTAACCCTTAAGTCTGTCTTTGACTTTTGGGTCACCCTCTTTTTTACGTTATAAATTAGTTAAGTTTATTCTGCAGTTAATTCTAATGCAATACTTGTCATTGGTCGATTAAGAATCCCGCTAACATCTAATCCGACATATTTTAGAATTTTTCCACTAACTACTTTGTCATTGAGGAAACAAGGTTTTTGCTCATCTAAGGGGGTTAGGTCTTTAATTCGATAGTTGCGATTTTCATCAATCCCTGTAAGTTTTATCATAGGGACTAAATCATTATGAAGATAATTGATTCGATAGGCAAATACAGTTGCTTGCGTTTTATCTTCATTTACATACATTAAGGAAGATGTAGAACCTTGTTCATAAGGAGAGATTAATCGGTAAAGATTACCGTGCTGTACAATCTCTCGAATATTTTTATAAGCAAGAATTGCCCGTTTGGAAAATTCCAATTCTTCTGGAGTCATATTTTTAGGTTGTAATTCCATCCCTAAACGTCCTGTCATGGCTACATCAAAACGAAATTTAATGGGTACGGTTCTTCCGGTTTGGTGGTTTGGACTAGCACTTACATGTGAAGCCATAGCGATAGCTGGATAGAAGTGCGAATCTCCCCATTGAATAAAAATACGTTGTATAGCATCTGTATTATCACTTGTCCAGAATTCATTGAAGTAAGGCAACAAACCATAATTTACACGTCCTCCTCCGCTGGCACATGCCTGAATGACTACATCAGGATATTTTTGTCTGATACGTTCAAGTACGTTTTTAAGTCCCATATGATAACGTATGTAAATTTCACTTTGTCGGTTGGCAGGTAAGTAAAGAGAGCCATAGTTCATAATATCAACATTACAGTCCCATTTTATATAGGCAATTTCTGGATTTTCAGATAATAAATTATCGGTAACTCCAAAAACAAAATCCTGTACGTCGGGATTCGTAAGATCCAAGACAACCTGAGTGCCTCCCCGTCCCTGTATCAGTTCTCTGTTTTTTTGTTGTAAAACCCATTCAGGATGTTTTTCATATAATTCACTTTTTGTATTAGCCATTTCAGGTTCAATCCAAATACCGAATTTAATGCCATGTTTTTTGGCAGCGTCGATAAGCCCTTTGATTCCTAATGGTAATTTTTCTTTGCATACCATCCAGTCTCCAAGACTTGAGCTGGCATTGTTTCGAGGATATTTATCCCCAAACCATCCGTCATCCATTACAAAAAGTTCTCCTCCAAGAGCCGCAATGTCACCCATCATCTGGTCCATGACCTCTTGATTTACATTAAAATATACTCCTTCCCAACTATTAAGTAAGATATCGCGCACCTCGTCAGCTCCATATACGCCATATTTTCTTGCCCAACGATGGAAAGAACGGCTGATTCCTCCTTTCCCTTCCGTGCTGTATGTCATTGCAAACTCAGGGGTTTTGAACGTTTCTTGAGGAGTCAGATAGTAAGAAGACATTTTTTCATTAATGCCGGAACATATGCTGATAGCATTATTTGAAACAGTAATTTCTGTTTTATAATTTCCACTCCAAAGTAAATTTCCTCCAAATACGACACCTTCGTTTTCGCTCGGTTTTCCATCTATGGAAATCATAAATCCAGGATTTGCGCCAAAAGCATTACGTAATCCTGCTTTATCAGCAATAACTGTTTGACCGTTGGGTAGTGGTGTTTCGTTCATGTAAGACTCGCTTCCCTATGATCCGTGAAATTGAGTAATGTAATTATTGGCTCTTTCTAAAGGAATGAACGCCGAAGCAAAATTTAGTAATTTTATATCTTTTTTCCCATTGTTGGTTAATTCGGTCCAAGTGGTTATGATATCTGTTTCATTCCATGCCTTAAATATTTGTTTTACCAGGAAAGGATAAACTTTATCTTTGAATGTCATTATTATCAATTGTCCTGTGGCATCTTTTGAGTATTCAATATTTTCTAAGTTTAGATCAATACTCATATTCCCGTCCGGCATTTCTACCGCAATTGCCTTTTCTCCATAAGAATCAACTCCGAAAGCAGGATAGGTATTGCTGTTATAGTTACTGTGTACATTATATAATCCTTGCACATCAGTTGCTTGAATCTTGGGTCCGAAATATTGATATACAACTTGTCCTGAATTTGTCGTTTCAAGTACCAAAGATAGGTTTTGTGTTGATAATTGATACGTTTCTGCATTTGTTTTCACAATGGAAACAACGAACAACAGTAGTGCAACAAATAGAGTTTTTAGATTCATCTCTTATTTTATGTTAAATGAATTTGTTTTTAAATAAACTTGATAATCTTTTACCATCCCCGGTAAATCTTTTTCTGCCCGGGGTAAATAATCAAATCCGCTAACGGAAACTTCTTCTCCCAAATCGATGATGAGATAGTGCGGGTGAGCAGGATTGTTGTTTCTGTATTCAGTATGCCAGAAAGTAGATTCTTGAAGATCAAAAACTTTATCTGCTCCGTTGCTAGCTGCCGAGACCTCTTCACTGTCTGCATATACGATTTTCCAGTTTTGTCGGGATAATCGTTTCCCCGCTTCATCTCGAACATATAGTTCCGCAATGGCGCTGTTCGGATCATTGGGTTGTTGAGATGAAAGCAGTTCCAAGCAAAAATAACGAGCTGGGACAGTTTTCCCGAACTTGATTTGTTGCCATCCGTTTCCAGGCTTCATGCTTCCTGTGAATGTAGGCTTTTCTCCGGTTAAATCCAGGGTTTGTCCTTCTTCTCGGTGCAGAAGAGAACGATCCGGACGTAAAAGATCGAGGATAGGTTGTTTTAATCCGGTTATTTCTGCTTTTTCCGGTCCTGCCAAATCTAAGACAACGATTTCATTTTCCCCCTTTTTCAACCAACATCCCGGCATATAAAGTGTTTGTTGAGGGCCAATTTTCCAAAATCTGCCTATGGCATGTCCGTTCACCCATACCAATCCTTTCCCCCAACTGCTCATATCAAGAAATACATCTCCGGGTTTTTCAATGGGAAAAGTACCTTTATAATAAGCAGGTTTATCTGATTTTTCACTATTGACAAAACGGTCATTGGGGATTACGTCTGGAACGACAGGGAAATTGAATACTTCCCAACCGGTTAATTCAGTAGCTTCCCCCTGTTCACTGATTAATTCAACTTTTTCAGTAATTCCTTTTCTGTCATGGATGGCCTTGTCAAAATTGACACGTCCCATGGCTTCTACTAAAATATCAAGTACAGCCCCTTCTTTTACGGAAGGAAGAACAATACTTGTTTCATTACGCCGGCGATCCATTACTCCGCGTTTTTCTCCATCAATGAAAATTTGAGTCCAGTCATGCGGTTCCGTAATGACCAGCTTTTTCCCGGAAGCCGATGCGGGTAATTTTGTCCGGTATAAAATAGTTCCCCATCCTTGATCAAACTGTTCCATAGGTTTTATCTGTTCACTTTGTTTCGCTTCGGGCAGGTTGTCAAACAAAGGAGCTACTAAATTAAGTTTGAACGAGGGAATTTCTATGACAGGTATAGAATCAGGAATTTCAGGAAGTTTTTCTCCTTGAGGCAGATAACTTGCCAATAATTCCCGAACAGCATGGTATTTAGGAGTTATCCATCCTGCTTCACTGATGGGGGCATCGTAATCATAGGAACTGCACATGGCAGAGAAAGGAGGGCAGTTCGCTCCGCCCCAGTGTCCAAAAGTAGTACCACCATGAGCCATATATAAGCTGAATGAAATACTGTCATCCAACATCTCTTTCATCCCTTTTATTAAGGCGTCACTGTTACGAGTTTCATGAGGACGTCCCCAATGATCAAACCATCCTGACCAATATTCACTACACATTAAAGGAGTGTTTGGACGTAATTCCCGTAATTTTTCAAATTGTTGCGGGATATTTGATCCGACACCGAAATTTACGGTCCACAATAAATCATCCAATGCATTATTGGTAAAATTGGAACTCCAGTCGCATTGAAACAAAGGAACTTCATTGAAACCGGCTTTTTTAACGATATCCCGGATGTTAGCGATATAGGCTTTGTCGGTGGCGTAGGAAGAATATTCATTTTCTACCTGTACCATAATGATATTTCCTCCTCGGGTGATTTGCATATCCGCCAATTGTTTCCCTACTTCATTCATGAAAATACGGGTTCGTTCGATGAAATAAGGATCATTAGACCTTAAGGCAATGTCTTTTTTCTTTAGGAGCCACCAGGGGAGACCGCCCATTTCCCATTCGGAACATACATAGGGGCCGGGGCGTACCATAATATACATTCCATGTTTTTGAGCTAATTTACAGAAAGCTGCAATATCGTTTTGACCAGTGAAGTCAAATACTCCTTCCTGTTGTTCATGGATATTCCAGAATACATATATACATATTGTATTCATCCCCATTGCTTTACACATCTTTATACGATGTTCCCAATAATCTCTTGGTATTCGGGTATAATGTATTTCAGCTGCTTTAATGACAAATGGTTCTCCATTTAGTAAAAAGGTTTTGTTTCCGATAGAAAAATTCCCTTTCTCCTGGAAATTGCATGAGCCTAATAGTAAACATGGAAGTAAAATCCAAATTAACAATTTTAATTTCTTATTCATATTGTTTGATTTGAGTTGAGTAATCGTTTGAAAATTAGCGGAACAAAGATAAAAAAAATGGATGAAAACAAAGTTAACAGTTTCCTTACATAAGAGTTACATTTTCATAACTCCTTTGTAATATCGAGTTAATATGGGGCTTCTACCTTTGCCATCGAAGAAAAGGAAGAAGATGAAAAAAATGAAGAGTACCAAAATTACAATGAAGAAACAGAAGGTCAATATTCTGATGTCATTGACCTTATTGGGATTATTTCCTTTGTTTTTGGAGGCTAAGGAATTAAAAGGCACCATTCGGGATGCAAAAACACAAACTCCCATCATAGGCGCGACTGTCCTTGTAAAAGTATCTTCCAGCGGAGTGATATCCGGAGTTGATGGGACGTATAGTTTAGACGGACTTTCTACGGATTCTTGTATCGTGACGATTGACTACATGGGATATCAGAGTATTGAACAAGCAGTTGCTTTGCAGGATGAGGTTACGGTAATGGATTTCAGTATGCAGGATGAGACGTTGGAAGCAGGTAATGTACAGGTAGTTGCTCGTCGTCGTAGTGACACCGAGGCGGCTATGGTTAATACGGAAAAGAATATTCCACAGATTGCGAGTGGTATTTCCGCGGTTCAAATTTCTAAAAGTCCGGATAGGAATACTTCGGAAGTAGTACGTCGTATTCCTGGTATTACTATTATTGATGATCGTTTTATTATTGTACGGGGATTATCACAACGATATAATAATGCGTGGTTGAATGGCTTAGCTGTTCCGAGTACGGAAGCAGACAGCCGAGCTTTTTCTTTTGATATGATCCCGAGCAGTCAAATAGATAATCTGTTGGTATATAAGTCTCCCTCTCCAGAAATTCCAGGGGATTTTGCGGGAGGATTTGTCAAAATAACTACAAAGGGAGTTCCTGATGAGAATAGTATGGAATTCAGTTATACAACGGGTTTCAATACAAGGACTCAATTTCATCGTTTTTTAATCAATCCCGGGAGTAAAACGGATTTTCTTGGGTTTGATTTAAATAAACGTCCGTTGCGAGGAATGGTCCCAGACCATATGGGGACGGTTACTGATCCAGAACAAATTACTCGGTTGACCAAATACGGATTTAATAATGATTGGCGAGTGCGTGTACGTACTCCGATACCGGATCAACGTCTTTCATTTGCTCTTGGACGTCGGTTAAAAACACAAAATGACAAGGAGATTGGAAATGTTACTACGATAACTTATAGCAATACATTTAAAACTATTCGCGATATTCAAAATTCTCGATATGGTCTTTACTCTGTGACTTCGGATCAACCGGTATATTTGGATGATTATGTAGATAATCAGTATTCCAATGATGTTCGTATAGGAGCCATGCATAATTGGTCTTTTGAGTTGAATGGAAGAGATCGGATTGAGTTCAAGAACTTATTGAATATTTTAGGTCGTAACCGATTAACAGAACGTACAGGGACAAAGGACATAAGCAGTACCTATTATCGGGAACAGACAGAAATGCTTTATTCTTCGCGGTTGTCGTACAGTGGTCAATTATCCGGCTATCATACCATTAAGCAAGAAAAAGGTCAATTGGATTGGAATGTCGGTTATTCTTATGCGAACCGGAATGAGCCGGATCGACGTATTATTACCAATCAGGCAGGAATAGGTAGTGAGACAGATATCCCTAATGTAGTTCTCAAAAATGATAATATTACCCGCTACTATCAGACACTTCATGACCATATCCTTTCCGGAGGGGTTAATTATAAGAAGAAGTTGGGACAAGGTAATATTCAGCCGGAATTGAAAGTAGGGGGTTATGCGGAATATCGTAGTCGAGAATATACTCCTCGGGAATTTGTTTATCGTTATGATAATCTGTCTTATGAAGAACGGAATGATTATCTGACATTACCTTATGCTCAAATGATGGATGAGCGTTATTTGGGTGCGGATAAGGTTTATATTGATGAAATTACAAAGAAAACCAACGCCTATTCGGCTACAGTTCATCAGGAAGCTGTTTATGGGGCATTGGATTTGCCATTGGGGAAATTGAATATCTATGCAGGTGTTCGGTTAGAAAACTATACGATGAAACTTACCCGAGATAAATCGAATTCTGCCGATCAAACATTGATTTCTACCAAAACCCACAGAAATACCGATTTTTTACCTTCGGCTAATATAACCTACAAGTTTTCTCCGAAACATCAGTTGCGTATGGCTTATGGACGTTCATTGAATCGTCCGGAGCTCAGGGAAGTCTCTCCCGCTGTTTATTTCGATTTTGACTTGTTCAGTGAAATAGGGGGAAATGAAAATCTGAAAACGGCTTATATCAATAATGTAGATTTACGATATGAGTTTTATCCATCGACTGGCGAGGTAATCAGTTTGGGCCTTTTCTACAAACATTTTCGAAATCCTATTGAATGGACTTATATTGATATGGGAGGCTCATTGCGCTATAATTATGAAAATGCGGCATCTGCCAATAACATGGGAATTGAGTTGGATCTCCGAAAGAGTTTGGATTTTATGAAGTTACCAGATTTTTCATTAGTCCTTAATGCAGCTTATATTCATAGCAACGTACGGTTCAATAAGGAAGAGGTCTTGACACAACCGGACCGTCCTATGCAGGGGCAATCTCCTTATGTTATCAATGCCGGATTATTTTATCAGAATGACCGTATAGGTCTTACAGCCTCTTTGCTTTACAATCGCATAGGCAAGCGAATTATAGGAATAGGGAAAAGCAACAGTATTGATAATGATGTTAATTCTACCATTCCTGATTCTTATGAAATGCCTCGAAATTCTTTGGACTTGACTGTGTCTAAAACAGTGGGGAAATTGGTGGAATTACGTTGTACTGTTAAGGATTTGTTATCGGAGGATGTTGTTTATAAACAGTTTCCGAAATATGAAAAGGATGGTCAGTTATATGAACGGGAACAAGTAACCCGGTCATTTAATCCGGGAAGTTCTGTAACCTTGGGCATATCGGTAAAAATAAATTAAAAAATAAGATACAATTAGCGTTTTAATAATTAAAGAGATGAAGAAAAATTTTAGATGGGCAGCTACTTTGTTATTGGCTGCAGCAACCCTGTTCGTAGGGTGTAGTGATGATAACGGTAATGGAGGAAACGGCGGTAACGGCGGTGATGGAGAAGGAGATGGTGATGGAGGTTCAGGCAATGTTACCGAAGTGATTGATTTGGGAGATGGTTCTGATAATTATGAATTGTCAGAGGATATGACCTTGACCTTCCCCAATATATATAATTTGAAGGGATTTGTATATGTTCCGGCAGGCAAGACCTTAACCATTGAACCGGGTGTGATTATTAAGGGAGACAAAGCATCCAAAGCTACGTTGATTATTGAACGGGGAGGAAAACTTATGGCAGAAGGTACGGCAGAAAAACCTATTGTCTTTACCTCGAATAAGCCGGCAGGAAGCCGTAAACCGGGAGATTGGGGCGGTATTATTATTTGTGGAAAAGCTCCCAATAATCAAGGTGAGATGACCATAGAAGGAGGCGTTCGTTCAAAACATGGCGGTACCGATGCAGCAGATAATTCAGGTGTTCTAAGTTATGTTCGTTGTGAATTTGCCGGTGTTGAGTATTCTACCGACAATGAAATCAATGGTATTACATTGGGTTCCGTAGGGAGTGGAACACGTATCGACCATGTTCAGGTTTCTTATTCAGGAGATGACTCATTTGAATGGTTTGGAGGAACCGTTAATGCGTCTCATTTGGTTGCCTTGCGTACCTGGGATGATGATTTTGATACGGATAATGGTTTTAGTGGAAAAGTGCAATTTGCTTTGGCTTTACGTGATCCTGAAACAGGAGATAAATCTGCATCTAATAGTTTTGAATCGGATAATAATAGTTCAGCAGCAGATACAGATCCTCATACATCGGCTGTTTTTGCCAATGTCAGTTTGTTTGGTCCCGTAGCCGATCCTTCTGCTTATACAGATCGGGCAGGGGTTAATGGTAGTTCTGTTGATGCTCGTTTCCAGGCAGCTCTTCATTTGCGTCGGAATACTCAGTTAAGTATTTTTAATTCTGTTCTTGCCGCTTTCCCGATTGGGTTAATCATTGAGAACGACAAAGGCTCCAATACGCAAACTCATGCACAGGAAGGGCGCTTGAATGTTACCAACTGTGTTATGGCAGGTATGATTAAGAATGCACAGGATAAGCAGTATTGGGAAAACAATTCTCCATTCAATACAGAAGATGCTGGACCCTTTACAACCGCTTACTTTAATCGTACTGATGGCGGTAACCGTACATTTTCCACTCTTTCCGAACTTAAATTGACAGGTAATGCACTTAACCTTTCTTCTATAGGCATGATTCCTTCGGCAGATAGTCCATTGGCTTCCGGAGCAACATGGAATCATGAAAAAGTATCGTCTGGATTTACTCAGGTTTCTTATATAGGGGCTTTTGGTCCTACGGAAACAACAGCAGATAATTGGACGAGCGGTTGGTGTAATTTTGATCCACAAAATACTATTTATGAATAATGTGTCATCTTCTTCCGCTCGAAAAGTATTTTCGAAGTATTCTGAAAAAGAGGACAGCTAAAAGCTGTCCTCTTTTGTATTGAAAGCATTATTGGTTTAATCCGGTTTACTGTTTTAATAAATTGTCGATTCGGGCTACAGCTTCATCAATTCGACTTTCCTTTATTTTCCCTTCCCGGACTGACTTAACGATTAAATCGATTGCTTGTTGAGAAATATGTTCTGTATTTCCGGGAATATTACTACTGAGGATGATCATATCGGCTCCTGCATTAATAGTCAGTTGTAGCGATTCTTCCAATGAGTAGTTATCACTGATGGCTTTCATGTGCATATCGTCCGTGACAACGATTCCGTTCCATCCCAGTTGATTTCGTAATAATCCATTGATGGTTTTCTGGGATAAGGTGGCAGGGTAATCTTCGTCTATTTGATTATTAAATACATGGCTAATCATAACCATATCACAAGAGTTGTTTTTTAATAAGGTTTGATAGGGAATCAATTCCTGTTCGCTCCAACTGTTAGATACGTCGGTGAATCCGGCATGGGAATCGGTTGAGGAACTTCCGTGTCCGGGAAAATGTTTTATCGCAGTATAAATCCCCCTTTTTTTGAGTTCTTCTATCACAAACATAGCATGTCGGGTTACGGTTTCCGGATTATCGGAAAAAGACCGTTCTACTTTTCCAATAACGGGACACTCTGGATTAATGTTGAGGTCAACACATGGGGCGAAGTTGGTATTAAATCCGGTTTCTTTTAATGTTTGGGCCATTATTCCGGCATAATATCGGGTTGTATCTTCATTATTAACAGTCCCCAAATAGGCTTGGGATACAGTCTTAGGGAATCCATATTTGGTTTTTAACCGATTTACCCGTCCTCCTTCCTGGTCAATGGATATGATGAGTTTTTCATCGCGTAATGCTTGTAAATCATTACAAAGTTTGCATAATTGAGCTTTTGAGTCTATCCCTTTTCCTATGGGGACAATGTTATGTTCAAATAAAATAATTCCTCCTACTTTACGGTTACGTATGTCTTGAATGACCGGGTTTTCAGGGGTTAATTGTGTCCCCCTCATACCGACAATAAGCATACGAGCTGCTTTTTGTTCCAAAGTTCGTTCTTCTGCATGAAGGGAGGAAAAAATGAAAAGATTAGTTAAGAAATAAAAAATCCAATAGTACCGTATCATTGATTAACCTTGATTGACAAAATTTTACATATTGATTACTGCAGTTATGGCGGTAGCCATGAGTCCGGCTGTTTCTGTTCGTAACCGGCTGTTTCCAAGAGATATTGCCTGGAATCCTTTTTGAAAGGCCATATCAAGTTCTTCTGAAGAAAAATCCCCTTCAGGACCGATTAGTATTATGTATTCGTTTCCGGGGGATAATAAATCTTTTAATAATTTTCGATTGTTCTCTTCAGCACAATGTCCGATAAAAAGTTGTGCTGTTCCAAAATCACGAGAAATAAAATCCTCAAAACGACACATAGGTTCTAACTTGGGTAGAAATGCTTTCAGAGATTGTTTGGCGGCACTAACGATTATCTTTTCCAATCGCTCATTTTTTATGGTCCTACGTTCTGAATGGGCACATTCTACAGGGATGAAAGATTCAACACCTATTTCAGTTGCTTTTTCTATCATCCATTCATAACGGTCCATATTTTTTGTAGGAGCAACAGCCAAATGGAGTCGGTAGGGTAATGCTCCATAATCGTGTTGGGTTTGACGTACAATTATGGAACAATGTTTTGGATGAGCATCCGTTATTTCACAGGTAAAAAGAGTTCCCGAACCGTTGATAATATGTATTGTATCCCCTTGGGTTTTACGTAATACCCGTATGCAATGATTAGATTCTGTTTCGTCAAACGTATAAGTTTCTCCGTTTATGTCCGGAGCGTAAAACAATTGCATGATTTATTAAGTTACAGTTAATAAGTTTTTTTAACTATTCCCGGCAAAAGGAATTTTAAAACAGGAATAAAAAGGCGTATCATGTTCTAAACAAAAACACTACCTTTGTTACAAAGATAAAAGTTAATTTTAAACCTTGGAGTCAAATGAAGAAAATATTGTTGATGATAATGAGTGCAGGAGTATTGTTAGGGATAGATTCTTGTAATCGAACGGAGGATGTAAGTGACAATCCTTTTTTTTCAGAATGGGATACCCCATTTGGTATTCCTCCATTTGAAAAAATTTATGCCCGGCATTATTTGCCGGCAGTTCAGGAGGGGATTCGTCAGGAGCGTCATGAAATAAAGGAAATTGCCAATAATCGAGAGGAACCTACTTTTGATAATGTGATTTTGGCTTATACCCGTACAGGAAAATTTTTGAAACGGACATTGTTGGTATTTGAAAATTTGTGTGCGGCAGATATGACAGATTCATTACAGCAATTACAGGCGGAAATACAGCCTTTATTGACTCAACATAATAATGATATTATGTTGAATAAGAAGTTGTTTTCACGTATTAAACAGGTTTATGATAATCGTTTGTCGATGAATCTTGATGCCCAGCAATCCCGATTGTTGGAAAAGATATATCGTAGTTTTGTTCGTAATGGAGCGGAACTTTCTGATTCAGATCAGGATAAATTAAGGAAATTAGATGAAAAAATAGCTGGATTTGAGATTGTTTTTGCGAATAACTTGTTGGAAGAAATGAATCGATTTAAATTGATTGTAGAAGATACATCCGATCTTTCCGGTCTTCCAGCTTCAATAAAAGAAATGGCTTCATCAGCGGCTAAGGCGGCCGGTATGGATGGGAAGTGGGTATTTACTCTTGATAAACCGAGTTTGATCCCTTTTATGCAATACTCTGATCAAGCTGAATTACGAAAACAATTGTACGAGGGTTATCTAAATCGTTGTAATCATGACGATAAATACGATAATAAGGGGGTGGCTGATTCATTGGTTAATTTACGTCTTGAACGGGCGCGTTTGTTGGGGTATGATTCTCATGCGGCTTATATGTTGGAAAATCGTATGGCCAAGACGCCTAAACTGGTATATTCATTATTGAATAAATTATGGGGTCCTGCTATGCTCAATGCAGACCGGGAACGGGATGTCTTGCAAGAGATGAAATCAAAATCGGGGGCAGGAGATACCTTAGAGATGTGGGACTGGTGGTATTATGCAGAGAAGTTGCGTAAGTCCAAATATGATTTGGATGATGAGATGTTACGTCCCTATTTTTCTTTAGATGGGGTGCGTAAAGGTATCTTCAGTTTAGTCGATAGCTTGTATGGAATTACATTTAAGCCTGTTTCGGATGCTCCTGTTTATCATAAAGAGTGTGAGACCTATGAGGCTTTGGATCAGGATGGGTCACATTTAGGAGTGATTATTATGGATTTTTTCCCTCGTAAAGGGAAAGGAGTAGGAGCCTGGTGTACGACCTATCGGGAACAAAGCTATGAGCAAGAGACCCGGGTGGCTCCGGTGACATCCATTGTATGTAATTTTACTCGTCCTTCTGGTGATGCCCCTGCTTTATTGACTTTGGATGAGGTGAATACTTTTTTTCATGAGTTTGGTCATGCTATTCATAATTTGGTTTCAGATGTTCGTTATGAAGGGTTGCAACATGTAGCCATTGATTTTGTAGAGTTGCCTTCACAAATTATGGAGAATTGGAGCGTTGCTCCTCGAATGTTGAAACAGTATGCTCGTCATTATCTTACAGGAGAGGTTATCCCTGATGTTTTGGTAGATAAAATTCAAAAGAGCAGATTGTTTAATCAGGGATTTCTTTCTACTGAATATTTAGCGGCAGCTTATTTGGATATGGATTATCATGCTTTGCAAGAACCTATTTTGGGAAAGAATATTTTAGATATTGAATCTTATTTTATGGAAGGGCGAATGATAACACCACAAGTGGCACCTCGTTATCGAACAACATATTTTCAACATATTTTTGCAGGGGGATATTCTGCAGGTTATTATAGTTATATCTGGTCAGAGGTTTTGGATGCCGATGCTTTTCATGCTTTTGAAGAGACAGGAGATATTTTCAATCGTGAAGTCGCAAATAGATTTCGTACTTTGATGGCTAAGGGGGGATCTGAAGATGAAGAGCAGTTATACCGGGAATTCCGAGGGAAAGAAGCAGATATTGAATATTTGATTCAACGTCGGGGATTAATTTTACCACAATAAAAATTGTAAAAAAATAAAATAGGGGAATTCTTGGTTCTATAAACTTTTGAATTCCCCTATTATATATTAGATTATATTACGGCCTACTGATTATTTGTAAAGAGCCTGTTCAATATCGGCGATGATATCATTAACATCTTCGATTCCTACGGAGAATCGGATTAAATCGGGGGCTACACCGGCTGCGATAAGTTGTTCGTCGGTTAATTGGCGATGAGTATGACTGGCGGGATGCAATACTGAGGTTCGTGCATCAGCGACATGAGTGACAATGGCTGCTAATTTCAGGTTATCCATAAACCGAATGGAAACATCCCGTCCACCTTTTAACCCAAATGCAATAACGCCACAAGAGCCGTTAGGTAAATATTTTTGTCCTAACTCATAATATTTATCTCCAGGTAATCCACAATAGTTAATCCATGCTACTTTATCATTGGATTTCAAATATTCCGCTACTTTTTGTGCGTTTTCACAATGTCGAGGAACCCGGAGGTGTAGTGTTTCCAGTCCAAGATTCAGTAAGAATGCATTTTGGGGAGATTGTATCGCACCCAAATCCCGCATTAATTGGACTGTTGCTTTGGTGATATAAGCATTTTTCCCGAAACTTTTACAATAGGTCAGGCCATGATAGGACGGATCAGGTTGTGTTAATCCGGGGAATTTATCAGCATGGGCTTCCCAATCAAAATTTCCGCTATCAACAATTGCTCCTCCTACACTGGTCGCGTGTCCATCCATATATTTGGTTGTGGAATGTATAATAATGTCTGCTCCCCATTCAAATGGACGGCAGTTAATGGGGGTAGCAAATGTATTGTCTATAATCAAAGGAACTCCTTGAGAATGGGCGATTCGAGCAAATTTTTCGATATCTAATACACTTACACCGGGATTGGTAATGGTCTCTCCGAATAAAGCTTTTGTATTGGGTTTAAATGCTTTGATAATCTCTTCTTCATCAGCGTCTTGATCGATAAATGTAACATCAATTCCCAATTTTTTAAGGGTTACTGCAAGTAGATTGAAGGTTCCTCCATAAATATTTGAAGCGCTGACTACGTGATCTCCAGCAGAACAAATGTTGAAAATGGCATAAAAAGAAGCAGCCTGCCCGGATGAAGTCAACATAGCGGCTACTCCTCCTTCCAATGCTGCTATTTTTGCAGCGACAGCCTCATTGGTGGGATTCTGTAAACGGGTGTAGAAATACCCGCTTTCTTCCAAGTCGAACAATCGAGCCATTTGTTCGCTGGTTTCATATTTGAAAGTAGTACTTTGGTAAATAGGAAGTACGCGAGGTTCCCCTTTTTTTGGAGACCAACCTGCCTGGACACAGACAGTTGCTGGCTTGCATTTCTTTTCGTTCATGAGTCTCTAAAACATTAATTCAGCCCGCAAGATAAACATTTTTCGTGATTATTTTTTGAAAATAACCACGTCAAAAACAGGAGAGTTCTGTTTATTGTTTTTTTAGGTTTTTATATTTTAAGCGTATGTTGTTGAATAAGTTATGTAATGGAAGAATATCTTTGATTTATTAAAAGGAATCGACAACTTTATAAAAGTTATTGTAATTGAGTTGCACTATCTTAAGATTATGTTATCGTCCAGCAGTATTTAAAGATATCCCTATGCTTACTTGTTTTACATTGGGTCCTTCTCCTGGGATAAATATACTTTCAGGATAGTATCTTGCGAAAATACCTATGTTGGAGAATCCAATTCCCAAAGTGTATCCATAACGGAAATGGGGAATGTTCAGCCCTTTTGTTTTATCTTTTGTCGTATGACCTTCTAAAGAAGTATATTTTACTTTTGTATGGGCATTGTAACACCATCCTCCGATAACACCTCCATGTATATAGAATGCTTTTTTAGGAGAATTTCCGATACGGAATTCAGCTAATAATGGAATAACCAGATAGTTGGTTGATAATTTACTTTTTTTCAAGCGGATTCCCTGATCGTTATAAGAGTAATCCGGTACAGTAAATCCATTGGCATTTTCAGTAAGCGATATGTTATTTTTAAATCGAAAAGTATTGAATTCCAATCCCAATCCTGTAACTAATGCATAATTTTTATTACTGATTATTTCAACATCGATTAGATTCAGGTTGAAATTAACAGAGTTTCCTGTTAATTTCATGTATTTAGCCTCCTCAGGAAGTTGCATGTTCCCCAGATTTTGTATTAACCCGTTGTATCCGAAAGATATTCCGGACCAGTGAGCTCGTATTTTCCCAAAAGAGGTTTTCTTGGGATAGTCTTGTGTGTCATTTTTCCAGAAAGCCGATTCTTTTGGGTTGTCATTGGTTTCTTCTTCAATAATGACTACCTGATCTTGTGCAAACAATATATAAGGAGTAAATATAGTTATAAATATTAGGAATAATTTTTTCATGGTTGAAACAGTTTTATGATGATGAACGAAAGATAATGAATATTTTGGTAAATTACCATAAAATATGCCGAATATAAAATAATTTTGTATCTTTACACATAAACAAGTAGTTGATAATTAAAAGGGTAATAATTGTATAAGACGATATTGAATGAAGAAAATAGCATATATATTATGGCTTATGTTTTTAAGTCTGGATATGTTACAGGCTCGAGATGTTTATAATTTAAATAAAAATTGGAAATTTTCTAATACAGCTTTACGGAGTAATGTTCCGCAAGAAGTTTCTCTACCGCATACATGGAATGCCAGGCCTTTGGGTGTAGATGAAGGGGTGACTTACGCGATAGGCCATTATCTTAAAGAGATTAAAATTCCGAAAGAGTGGGGGAATAAAAAGAGGATTTTTATCCGATTTAACGGAGTTTCCAATATTGCCAATCTTTTTGTTAACGGGAAATATGTAGGAGAACATCGAGGAGGATATACCGCATTTACGTTTGAGATAACGCCTTTTTTGCGGTTTGACAATTATAATTCTATCTTAATGGTCGTTTCTAATGCTCCTCAGATGGATGTTATGCCTGTACAGGGGGATTTAAACAGTTATGGAGGAATTTATCGGGATGTAGAATTAATTGTAACGGATCAAAATCATATTTCGTTGAGTGATTATGGTTCTGATGGGGTATATATTCGTCAGCGTAAACTTGAGGCAGATGAAGCAGAAATAAGTGTTGTTGTCAAGTTAAACGGATTTCCGGCAGTTGATATGCAAGTGGGAGTTCGGGTGTTAAATGGAGCAGAAGAGGTGGTTTCTGCATCCGGTACAGGCAAGATTATGGCCGACGGGACAGGGGTTGTCAATATTCCGGTCACAATTCCTTCTCCTCGCCGTTGGAATGGAGTGAAGGATCCGTTCATGTATCAGTTAGAGGTTCAAACCTTTGATGGGAAAGAGTCCAAAGATTTATTGACTATTCCTTTTGGATTGCGTACTTTTTCTATTGATCGGGAAAAGGGTTTTATTTTGAATGGTCAGCCGTATAAGATATATGGGGTAAACAAACATCAGGACCGGGGAGGCTCGGGTAACGCATTGACTCGTCAAGACCATGAAGAGGATATTCGTATTATTACGGATATGGGTGCAACAGCTGTTCGAATGGCATTTGCTCCTCAAGATCGGTATGTGTATGATTTATGTGACCGAAATGGATTAATCGTTTGGAGTGATTTACCTTTTGTGAGTGATAATATGTTTGGGGGAAAGGGATTTGTGGATTCTTATTTATTTAAAGATAATGGAGAGAGACAATTACGGGAGATGATACGTCAACATTATAACCATCCGTCGGTAGTTTTTTGGGGTATTTTTTCTGATGTTACCACTAATGGAGATTCTCCTATTACCTATATCCGTTCTTTAAATACAACAGCACATACAGAATCTCCGGATCGTTTAACCGCTTGTTCCAGCATTGAAGATGGTCCGATTAATTTTATTACGGATGTGGTAGGATGGTCTCAATATTTTGGTTGGGAAAAAGGAGAAGTGGGAGATATGCAGATTTGGATGAATCAATTTAAGAGTGAGTGGTTGGATTTATACCCTGCACTTAGTGCATACGGGGCAGGAGCTAATGTGAAACATCAAGCTGAGTCCAAGGATCGTCCTTCTGCGGAAGGAAGTTATCATCCGGAGAGTTATCAGGCTTTTTTGCATGAGAACTATTTAAAGGCAATTTCTCAAACACCCTATTTTTGGGGAACTTTTGTCAATGCTATTTTTGATTATGGTTCAGAGAATCGTCGTTCAGGGGGTATGGATGGTGTTTCAGATATGGGACTGGTTACGTATGATCGTCATTTAAAAAAGGATGCTTATTATCTTTACAAGGCGAATTGGAATGATATTGATCCGTTTGTTTATATTACGGATCGGCGTAATAATCAACGTAATGGAGTTAAACAGTCTGTCAAGGTATATACTAATATAGATGAAGAGGTACAGCTATTTGTGAATGGAGAACTTGTAGGAGCAGCCGTACCTCAGAATGGTATTGTAGAATGGACTGATTTAACCTTTAAATCAGGAGTAAATACTATTGTAGCGATATCAGGTCGGTATCATGATACGGTAGAGGTAGAAATCTTTGGTAGTTTATTGGCACAGTGATTGTATTATTTTTTTCATGAATAAAGATATTTTATTCCGTAACTAAAAAATATGTCTTATCATGAAAAAATTATTACTTGTGTCAGTTATGGCTTTTTCGGGCCTGCTGATGAGTTATGCGGATGCTTATGCTCAAAATAATGCTGACCGTGCACAGAAACGAGAGGAACGACAAGCTACACAACAGGCTATGAACCAACAGTTAGCCAATAGTGTGAAAGGTAAAAATTTTGTATTTACCGCTACTGAAATATTCTCTACACAGAATGTGCAAGTTCAAGATGTACAGTTGAATTCTTTGTGGGGAGTATGGGTAACTCCTAATCAACTACATGTTGATTTGCCGATTTATGGAGCCGATTCCCCAGATGGTTTTCCTACCTTGACACATTCACTTAATTTCTTTGTTTCTGATTTTACGTTTGATACGGAAACTACTCGTTCGGGCGAATTACGGGTAAATATTTCTGCCACTGATCCATGGTCTATGAATGCATATTCTTTTACGATAGATGTTACGGCGGATGGGAATTTCAGTTTTATGACTGTAAACTCTACCTTTACTTCTCCGGTTAATTTTAGAGGGAATGTAGATTCTTTGTAATCAGTATTTTGATGATAAATTACGTTATTACTTCCGATAGGATTATTTAGAAAAACAGGTTGAATTTTTTGGACAATCTTTTGTGAGGCTCTTGTATTCTGTTCAATTACATAAAACCTCTCTTTTACTTGTAGAATAATAAAAATCAGAACCCCACATTAAAGCCTCTTAAACGGAATAATAATAGAAATTCTTTTGCTTTACTAAATTTGAACGGAGGTGTGTCAAATCATTAATTTGGCGCATCTCCGTTAATAAGATGTATTGAAATTATAAGAAATACGGAGAGTTGGGGATGAGTAAAAGTAGTTAATTAGACAAAGTAACTAAATTTAAATTTCAAGAATGATTTAAACAGGACGATGGAATTGGGGAGAATTATCCATTTTTATTTCAAATCTTCCCATGTAATACAATCAGGCATAAATTGGGTAGGATCCCCTTGATGTTCTAAAATTTCTCGGACGACACTTGAAGAAATTTCAGAAAATTCGGGAGGAGTCATTAGAAAAATAGTTTCTAAAGGTTCGAATAAACGTTTGTTGATTTGAGCAACATTTCGTTCAAATTCAAAATCTCCTACATTTCGGATTCCTCTGATGATAAAACGAATTCCATTTTCTTTACAATAGTCCGCAGTAAGATTGTGGTAGGCCGTAATCTTTACACGAGGGTTGTTTGCATATACCTTTTCAATTAGAGAGATTCTTTTTTCTAAAGAGAAAAAAGATTTCTTTTTATTATTAATACCTATGGCAATAATGACTTTGTCAAAAAGCATTAAACTTTTATCTATAATGATTTGATGTCCGGCAGTAAATGGATCAAATGAACCGGGACAAAGGGCAATCTTTTCCATGATTAGGCAATATTATTCAGGAGAGATATCGGGGAATAAATATAATTCAATCAATCCTTCGGGTAAATGCATTTCAATGATTTGCTTTTCAGTATCAATACTGTTAATCAACTCTTCCACTGCAGGAATCATTACTTCTATGTCGTTGATGTTTACTATGAACAAGGGGTTATCCCCATGTTCTTCATATGAAATAATTGTTCCGGAATATTTTTTAGAAGAGTCTATAAAATGATATCCGATTAAATCTTCAAAATATAATTCATCCTCTTCGTTGTTTTCATTGGGGGTATAAATATATAATTCTTTTCCTACGAGTTCTCCCGCTCGATATTCATTATCAATATCGTCAAAAGATACCACTGCTTTTTCGTTTCCTTTTAGGATGAATGAAGAAAGGAAAAGAGGAACCTCCAATCCGTCAATAGTGACAAATAAAGGTTCCTCCCCATCGGTTTCTTTACAGAAATGCTCATATAAACGCACAAGTAATTCTCCTTTTTTCCCAAAAAGCCGGACGATACGCCCTATATAAATAGTATTGGGAGGAAGCGTCATAATGAAGCATCAAAGATAAAAAGATTATTCTGCAGTTTCTGTAGTTGCTTCTACTTCTGCTTCAGCAGCAGCTTCTGCTTCTGCCTTTGCTTTAGCTTCTGCTTCTGCAGCAGCCTTTTTAGCTTCTAAAGCTTCTGCACGAGCTTGTTTGATTTTTTCTTCTTCAGCTAAACGAGCAGCCATGGCAGCTTTCTTGTTTTCAGTGATTTTAACTCGTTTTGCTTCAATTTTACTATCCTTTTCGGCTTTCCATTTAGCGAAACGTGCTTCTGCTTCTTCTAAAGAGAAAGCACCTTTTTTCACACCACCCAACAAATGTTTTTTCATCATTACTCCTGAATGAGAAAGGATGGATCTTGCCGTGTCGGTAGGTTGAGCGCCTTTGTTTAACCAATTTAAGGCTTTCTCGAAATCGAGACAGATTGAGGCAGGATTTGTATTCGGATTGTATGTTCCGATTTTTTCAATAAACTTACCATCTCGTGGCGCCCTGCTGTCCGCAACTACGATATGAAAAAAGGCATATCCTTTTTTCCCATGGCGTGATAATCTGATTTTTACAGGCATTGTTTTGTTTTTTTAAGTTAACAACCTACGGAGCTATTCTAAGCTCCTTTTTATTTTTAAGGAGCGACAAAGTTAAGTGATTTATTTCTGATTCCCAAACAACACTTCATTATTTACATTCTAATCTGTAAAAAATCGTCCTTATTTGATGGCTTGGATTTTGTAAAAGGAAGAGTTGTTTAATCAAAAAAATGAAATTATGAAAAAAATTGGACTCTTGTTTATGTCTTTTGCTGGAGTTTTTTCAGCAGTTACGACGTTGCAGGCGGTTGATCGCGACACCCCTCGGGAACGGGGAATGGAATTTATTTTCTTTTCTCCAGGTCCTGTTCGGGAACAGATTTCTATTCTTGATGTTATGCGAAAAACCGATAATCTGCATTTTCAAGATGCGAAACCGCCCCGTTTCCTTTTGGTAGATCAACAACATAAGTTCGCCTTGGGTATTGGAGGGATGGCTCGGGTTGTCAATGGAGTAGAATTTGGTGGTATCGTAAATACTGCAACCAATCAAGGTTTTCAACCGGCGTTAATTGGTCTTCCTGCTTCTGATTATGTACGGTCACAGTACCGTTTATCCGCGGGAACATCTCAAATCTTTTTGAAGATGGTAGGACGTACTCGGAATATAGGGGATGTAGAAGTGTATATATCTTCCA
>CASFOM010000085.1 GCA_949296295.1 uncultured Alistipes sp.
CAGGTATTGGACACTTTAATCGATTTACCCCAAAACCTGGAAATGAATCTTACCGATGCTCGAAACAGGTTCAAAGGAAATACATTTTATTTCACCCAATCCTATGGTCTCCCTTTTCGAAAATTAGAAGACGATGAGACTTTAGCCAATGTGACCACTTTATTTGTAGGAAATTCTTTTGAATATACAGGATTTAAAAAAATATATACCGACACCAAAAATAAAACAGCTGAAGGCTATTATGCCAATTGGTTCATCAATCCAAACCAAAGTAACGATTCTATCAAAGAAAATCGGATGGATGTAAAGTTCTTTGCTCAGTTCCAACCTTACAACAGAGAGGGGATTTTGGGAACTGTAGATGGAGGTTTAGGTTACACTTTAAATGGCTACTATAATTTCAACCTGAACCAATATTTGACTCCTCAGGAAAAAAACATCAAAAAAAACAGTGTGTACGTATATGCCAATGCTGAAGGAGCCTTCAAAGAATATGTAAAATGGAACGGCAGTTTCCAGTACTACCCGATAGGATACAGATCACAGGATCTCTCTGTGGACGGGAATCTAACCGTTAGTGCAAAAATCAGACAAAAACCTGTATCTCTATCGTTTAATGTTCATTACCGACTTGAAAGACCTAATTATTGGAGTGAACATTATATGTCTAACCACTTTATGTGGAATAACTCTTTCAATAAAGAGAATGAGCTCCGGCTCGGAGCCCGTCTGAGTATTCCGGCCATAGGGACGGAAGTGGGATTTACCCAGTCGATAACGGACAACAAAGTATATTATAATCATTTATCCGTTCCCGAACAATATCAGAAAGCTTTGAGCGTTACGGGTGTTTATCTGCAAAAGGATTTCCGCTTAGGCGGACTTCACTTGAATAACAGGGTGTTACTCCAATGGAGTTCTGCTCAAGAAGTTGCCCCGGTACCGTTAGTATCAGCTAACGCCACTTACTACTACGAATTCAATGTGGTAAAAGATGTATTACGCCTCCAAATAGGATTGGATGGTTATTACAACACAGAATATTACAGCTTTGGATATAATCCTGCCTTAATGCAGTTTTACAACCAGCGAGAAGTAAAAACAGGTAATTATATCTGGCTAGATGGCTTTATTTCTGGAAAGTGGAAACGAGTGCGTTTTTTAATCAAGTTCCAACACTTGAATTATAATTTATTCGGACAACGCAATTATTTCCAAATTGCCCATTATCCTTTAAATCGTAGAATGTTAAAATTGGGAGTATCGTGGAATTTCTATGATTAAGGCTATTAGAGTATGTTACTCGCCCGACCAATAGAAATCTTATGCGAAACTTATTTATTATCACTTTAACTTTTGTTTTATTCATTTCATTTATCGGATTGATCATCCAACACCAAGGTAACTCCGGAAAATTAGCCGGACACTCAACCTCAGAAAAACAAACAGAAAAAATATTATCCGTAGCCATGGATATCAATATTCCGGGTTATTTCTCTTTCAATGGAACCTCGTTTGGTTTTAACCGGGATATGTTGGAACGATTTGCAGAACATATAGGAGCTAAACTAATTATTATTCCTCAAAACGACCTGTATTCTTCGATGCAAATGTTGGCAACACATAAAGTCGATTTAGTAGTTACTATGTCGAAATATACCGAATTATGCAATGAATCGGTAAACATATTGCCTCCATTATACCAACAGCAATATGTCATTATGGCACATAAAAATCTTCAAAGGGGAAATAATATAAAAAAGCCCATACTGAAAAATTTATTGGCCCATAAAAACGGAGTAGTAAAACAAGATTTTACCAGTACTCGAACCTATGGTTATTGGTTGGATTCAATAGAAAATAATTGTGCTGTTATCTCTTGTGATAATACTTACAACTTATTATCTGCATTAAATAAAAAACAATTCGACTATTTAATATGTGAACGACAGGAAGCCGAAATGGAACAAACTCATTTTCCCGATATTGCTTCAATATATACGTTTAAAGAAGAAGAAGCATCTGCCCTGTTTATCAATAGTTTGAATACAACATTAGAAAACAATTTCATTGAATGGTTGCGTATTTTTCAAAACTCTCCTGAATATACAGACCTTTACAATACTTATTTCCGAAACAATATCTGGAATAATATTTCATCCAAAAACATCAAAGAGCGTATTTCTGCTTTTGATGATTTATTCAAAAGCGAAGCGGAAAAAACCGGACACGACTGGAGATTTATCTCTGCGATAGCCTATCATGAATCTCGATTCAAACCGGATGTAGTATCTCGTCGCGGAGCATTGGGAATCATGCAAATTATGCCATCCATTGCACGTTCTTTTAATGTCTCTCCTGAAGAGATACAAAATCCTCGAAAAAATATAGAGGTAGCATTACTCCTTTTGAATAAAATAGAAAAATCTCTGAAATTCAGCGCCAATACGAGTGATTATGATAAGCTGTGTATTATTTTAGCTTGTTATAATGCAGGAATAGGACATGTCATGGATGCTCGTAAATTAGCTGTGAAATATGGAGAAAATCCAAACAAATGGGAATGTGTCGCCAAATATTTACAAAAGAAATCAGAGAAAAACTACTATACAGACGATATTGTTCAACAAGGAAAATTTTATGGACGAGAAACACTCAGTTTTGTTTCCAATGTTATGGGTAGTTATTCTCAATACTGTAAAAAAAACATATAGTTTATTCCTAAACCTCAAAGTATTTTACTCTTTCTCAAACCAAACATTCCATATTGGAAATAAAGAAACTTATTCTTTCTACAAGTTTGAGGTTTTTATTATCTAAAAATACTTTTTGTTGTTTAATAGGTTTTTAATCTTGAAGAGCAGATGTCAAAATAAAATTTGACATCTGCTCTTTTTAAGTAGATATTAGTAAAGACACAAATACGGCAGATATTTTCTCAAAAAATACCTGAATACAAATTCAAACAAATGACACTGTCTCTACCATATAATAATAACATAGAATAAAATAGTATTCAATTTAGATATCCTCCAAAACATATGAGTTATGCCTCTTCCCTTTCATTGATTGTATAAAAACAGTACTTTGTATTGCAAAGTACTGTTTTTATACATATATTTGCACTGATTATTTCTAACAAATCAATACTATCATTAATAAATGACATATAAAATGAAAAACAGCTGTTCTATTACATCTTAAAATTTCGCTTTATAACCCATTAAAAAATACGTTCGTCGACAAAATAAGGTCGTTCGTCGATTTATTCCAATAAATTATCCTAAAAATCACATATTTGTATTTATTATAAAAATAGAATAGAAAAAGCCTTTTTAACAATCAAAAAAATATATATAATATCTATTTTGGAAATGAAAAGAATAGTAAAAAAAATATTACATTTGCCAACAAGAAATATTTGAGAAGAACTAACCCAAACTATAATACGTGTTTAACCAACCTAAAATCAAATTGTAGCTACGACGGAATATGTCTATTATTATAAAAAATCTAAACAAAGTATATCCCAACGGACATCACGCTCTTAAAAATTTAAACTTAACCATACCTTCCGGAATGTTTGGATTATTAGGGCCCAACGGTGCTGGAAAATCTACATTAATGAGAATTCTGGTCGCATTGATGGAACCTTCTTCCGGAGATGTGGAAGTATATGGATACAATTTACTCAAAGAGCGTAAAGAAGTTCGAAGAATTTTAGGATACTTACCTCAAGATTTTCGGTTCTTTGCCAAATATAAAGTACAAGAATTTTTAGATTATGCTGCTCGATTATCCGGTATGAACAACGGAAAAATAAGACGAAAAGCAGTAGGAGACATGTTGGAACAGGTAGGACTCTATGAAGTTCGCGAACGATATGCCTCAAAATTATCAGGTGGAATGAAACGACGTTTGGGAATCGCTCAAGCATTAATCCATCATCCCAAAGTAATTATCGTAGATGAACCTACTACAGGATTAGATCCGGAAGAACGTATTAGGTTCAGAAACTTATTATCCCAAATTAGCGGACACGACACAACCATCATCCTATCCACCCATATTGTAGGAGATATATCCAGTAGTTGTACAGATATGGCCCTGTTAAACAAAGGAGAACTTTCATTTAACGGATCTCCGGAAGAAATGTTAAAACGGGCTGAAGGGAAAGTGTGGAGATTGCGTGTTACCGATGAACAATATCAGGAAATCAATGAAAGATATCCGGTAATAGCAACTATCCCTTGCGGAAAAGAATGGGACATACAAGTAGTTGCAGATAAATTGGAAGGATATGATAATGCAGTAAATTATCCGCCCAATTTAGAGCATGCATATGTCTATTTTATGGAAAACAAACTCAATTTATGGCTAAACGACTAACTGCTTTATGATACAATTTTTCAGAAACGTCCACACGATTGCAATATACGAATCTAAACTATTGGTTCGCAGTTGGTTTTTTAAAGTTTTCTCCGTATTGGCAATACTTGGATTAGGAGGATTCAGTTATTCTATTCTTTTTCAAAATCAGAATTGGGCAATTACTTGCATTCCATCCCTATACCCTTATGTATTCATGTTAATATTAAGTGTTGGGCAAGCGGTTGTTTCCATTTTCCTTGCTTCAGAATACTTGAAACGGGACAAACAATTAGACACCTCTGAAGTATTTTATGTACGTCCTTCAAGTAATGCAGAATACCTGATTGGGAAAATATGGGGAACTTTACGAGTATTTTTTGCCCTTGATTTAATACTATTGGCATGTGGGGCCATTCTGTTAACTGCCGCCTTAGGATATGAAGTTGATTACTTTAGCTTCCTAACCTATTTTTTATTATTGGGGGTTCCTACCCTAATATTTATAGTAGGACTCTCCACAACCATTATGCTGTTTATTAGAAATCAAGCACTTACTTTTGTTATTGTATTAGGATACATCGGATTAACTCTTTTTTATATCAGCGATTATTTCTATTATCTGTTTGATTATTTAGGATTCAATATTCCCATGATACAATCAACCATTACGGGATTTAGTGATCTTGATTCCTTAATCAGACACAGAATCATTTATTTACTGTTAGGATTAGGATTAATCTGCTTTTGTATCTTTAAATTTGGGCGTCTGCCGAATTCCAATCGAAAACGGTATGCATGGCCTGTATATGGTGCTATTTTCATAATTATCGGATTATGGGAAGGATGGAAGCATGTATCATCATTTCTTGATCAGGAACAGATAAAAGAAGAAATGATTACACTAAATAATGAACACGTCAATGATCCCAAAATGGTGATTGACAGTTGTTTTTTCGATATCAAACAAGAAGGGGATGAATTAAAAATTCAGGCAGAAATATCAGGGAAACCTGTACAATCAAGTTCCGTATTTACCTTTTGTCTGAATCCCGGACTTAAAATCAAAGAAATAACTCGGGACGGAAATTCAATTTCTTATACTCGACTTCAACATTTGATTCTAATCAATTTTGGAGAAGAAATACAAGAAAATGAAACAGTCAAATTTTTATTGACCTATCAAGGGAAAATAGATGAACGTATCTGCTATCTTGATATCCCTGAAGAGGTATTAATCCAAAACGAAAAAATAAAAGGAAGTCCATTTATAACCTCTGGGAAACGATATGCATACCAGTCTGAAAATTACATTCTATTAACACCTGAAAGCTATTGGTATCCACGTCCTGGAGTTTCTTACAGCAATCAAAGCCCGGACTGGCAACAAAGTTATTTTACCCGTTATCGGATGAAGGTTACACCTTCTTCCGGATTAATTCCTATTTCTCAAGGGATACGAACGGAAAATACTCCCGGCACATTTGAATTTGCCCCCGATCAGTTATTACAATCAGTATCTTTGATTATCGGAAATTACAAAGAATTTTCGACCATTGTGGACAGTACGGAATACAGTATAAAATACATTGACGGGCACGACCATTTTTCAACTGTTTTCGACTCTATCGCTGATACAATTCCCGCGTTAATCCGAGAAATTCGTAGAGATTTTGAAAATTCCATCAAATTGGATTACCCTTTTAATCGATTCTCTTTTGTTGAAGTCCCGGCTCAATTTGCTACATATTCCAGAACCTGGACAAAAGCCCAAGAAACCATGCAACCTGAAATGGTCCTCATTCGTGAGAAAGGATATAATCGATGGAATTTTAATTTTCAGGGACAAATAAAATGGCGAAAAGAAGCCATGGAAAGAGGTTGGGAAAGAAAACAAACTGAGGAACAATTATTAACTGAAATATTTAGAAATGGTTTCTGGTTTTTAAATGATCCCAATAGTGACATAGAATTCAAAGAAGGGAAATTAGGGAGGGCATCTATGACCATCCAGGAAAATCCTTACTATATTTTCCCTCAAATGTTCAACTTTCGTTATAACATTTATTCTGCAGAATGGCCGATTGCCAACCGATTAATCGAACTCTTTTTCTTAGGAGGGACTTCTGATCAATGGATTCGGAACATTAATGGATTAAGCAATGATGAAAAAGCATTGTTGATGATGCAGGAAAGATCTTTTAAAGACCTTTTAACAGAAGTAGAATACCGAAGTTTAATCAATAACTTTGTCAATATTTCTTCCGGACAACTATTCGCAGAAGGACAAATGAAAATGGGATTTGTTCCTTTCAGAGATTCTTTATTAAGCATTGTAAAATCCAATGAATTCAAAAATCTATCTTTTGAATATCTGCTTGACTCCTTAGGGAAATTAGCTTCATGTGATCTTTTCAAACCTATGGAAATGTGGACAAAACCGTCCAAACTTCCTGAATATTTGTTAGGGACACCCAAGGTTACCAGTATTCAAACACAAGAAAAAGATATCTATCAAGCAGAAATCGTGATTAGTAATATATCTGAATTTCCCGGTTATCTCAAATTCGGATTACATTTCAACAGTTCCTTTAACTCCGATTACGGTCCAGGAATGAAGCCACGTCAATGGATTATACATTTTGATCCCAAAGAGACAAAAAGGATTGTATCTCACTGGGAAGAAGAATATCCTATGTTATTTCAAATTAACGGATTATATGCTAAAAACCTACCTTTGGCAGTAAATCTGCCTTCAGGAAGTATAGAAGAAAGCAGAATATTAACTCCCGAAGGAGAACACCCCGTATCCAGTGACTTCTTAAAAAACAAAGGAGAAATTATTGTTGACAATGAAGATTCTTTACTTTTCTCCTTATCCGCTCCTCCTACTTCCGGATTATTAAATCATTGGATTGATCAAAGTATGCAAGATGATTTTAAATATACCGCATTGAGAAATTGGAGACCTCCTTCTCGTTGGACAGCAGCTACTGATGAATCCTATTATGGGTTATCTATCCGATCTGCCTATGGAATCCGGTCTGGAGATGGAAGTCAAACAGCTACATGGAAAATCCCGTTAGAGACCCGCGGAAAACATGAAATATATTACTATCTCCGAAAACCTGACGAGCTCCGTTGGAATCATGGAAGAAGAGGGAGAGACCCAAAACAATATAATTTTACTATATCTTATGGGGGATACAGTGAAGAGGTGGCATTAGATCTAAATCGAGTAGATGACAATAGTTGGGTATTGCTCGGAACCTATGATATAGACAGTGACACCATAGCTGTTACATTAAGTGATAAATCTGAATTACGAATGGTTATTGCCGATGCTGTAAAAGCAATCAACATAGACCAAGTAGGCAAAAAACGACCTTCACAAAGGCCCAGAGGCCCTAGACCTATGGAAGGAAGACGCTAAATAAGAATTGAAAATAAATAACAAAAAAATGAAGATAAAAAGAAAAAAACATTGGTTATCCATTGCATGTTTCTGTTTTGCATTCAGCCTTGCTGCAGAAGCTCAAATGACGCTGACCATAGAAAAAGCGTTGGACATCAGCACTGAAAATAGTCCGGATCTACAAAAGTCTCTTCTAAGTCTGGAACGAGCTCAAGAACTACTACACGCCCAAAGAGCTTCTTTAAAGTCAAGATTTGCATTGGATTTAAATCCATTATCTTACAGTAAAAACAGACAATTCGACAAACGTCTATCTCAATGGTACACCAATGAAACTTTCAACACAGGAGGTACATTTAGTATCTCACAACCCATTATTTGGACAGACGCAACCATCTCGTTAAACAACCGATTCAGTTGGCAAAATAACCGTTCAGATATTAGTGGTGGAGGAGAAAATCATAATAAGGCTTTCTCTAACGACCTTTATTTAAATCTAAATCAGCCATTGTTTTCATATAATGCTACCAAAATGGAATTGCAAACATTGGAAATGGATTATGAAAATGCACTGATCAGTTATGCTTTACAACGATTAAATTTGGAAAAATCAATTACTACTCAATTTTATAATGTATATAGCGCTCAAAATAATTTGGATATTAGTGAAGAAGAATTAGCCAATGCCAAAATTAATTACGAAGCCATCAAAAATAAAGTAGAAGCTGACTTATCTCCTAAGTCAGAACTATTCCAGGCTGAATTAAACTTAGCAACTGCTCAATCAACCGTAGAAAACAGACAAGTATCTTTGGAAAATGCCAAAGATGAATTGAAACGAATATTGGGATTGCCTCTATCTGAAGAAATTATCACTTTGGTTACTATTTCTGAAGATTCCGTAAAAATTGATCCCGAAAAAGCAATTGCCAATGCTCTTTCTTCTCGTCTGGAACTAAGACAACGGGAATTTACTCGCCAATTAGCAGAATTTGAATTAATCAAAGTAAAAGACCAGAATAAACTGAAAGGGAATTTAGACGTTTCAGTAGGTATTATTGGCGATAATCAAAATATCGGGAATATCTATCAAAATCCTACGACTAACCCTCAAGTAGCTATCTCATTCAGTGTACCTATTTTCGACTGGGGAGCTCGTAAATCCCGTATTAAAGCTCAAGAAAAGAGCCTCGAAATGGAAGAGATTGATGCAGAAGAAGAACTGAAACAAATTGAAATGGATATTCGTCAAGTATGTCGTAGTCTTGACAATCTGTTGCTTCAAATAGACATTGCCAAACGTAGTGTAGAAAATGCTCAATTAACTTATGATTTAAATGCCGAACGTTATCGAAATGGAGAATTAACAGGGATGGAAATGAGCCAATTTCAAACCCAATTATCCAATCAAAAAACATCATACACCCAAACTTTGATTAATTATAAGTTAGAACTACTCAATTTGAAAATACTCTCTCTCTACGACTTTGAAAAATCAGAAAGTATTATTCCTCTTGAATTATATTCTCCCGTAGCATCAACAGATAACAAAAAACGAAAATAAATAATCCTGTCAAACTCTCTAAAACAGATAAACATGAAAACATATACCATATTTTCTATTATAGCCGTAACATCATTATCAATTACCGGATGTAGCGAACGACAAAATACAAAGACAGCAAACGATTTAGCTTCGCCCGTTTCTGTTATGGAATTAACCACCAATTCCATAAAAAAATTCAACAGTACGACAGGTACTGCCATGTCCAACGCCCAAGTAGATTTAAAGTCAGAAATGGCGGGGGCTTATCAACTACAAAAAAACCCAAGAACCGGACAACCTTATAAATTAGGGGATATGGTAAAAAAAGGTGATGTTATTGTCAAATTTGAAGATCAAGAGTATGATAACGGAATTGCTATTGAGTCTAAAAAATTAACTCTGGAACTGGCAGAACAAGATTTGATAAAACAAAAAGCTTTATATGAAAAGGGCGGTGTTACATTGACCGACATCCAAAATGCAGAGATTAAAATCACTTCATCAAAATACGATTACGAAAACGGACTATTAAGTTTAGCAAAAAAAGAAGTTAAGGCTCCTTTTGATGGAGTTATCATTGCATTACCTCACTATACCGAAAATGTAAAAATAGAATCGGGACAACCCATTGTTTCCATTATGGATTATTCCAAAATGTATATGGAAATCAATCTTCCTGAAAGTGCTCTTAATTCAGTAAAAACAGGACAACCTGCTTATATTACCCATTATACTTTAGATAGAGATACCATACGAGGCATGGTATCCCAACTTTCTCCGGCAATCAGTACTGAAACAAGAACTTTTCAAGGAGTAATCACTATTGATAACAGAAACTTAAAGCTGCGTCCCGGAATGTTTGTTAAAGCCGACATCGTTGTCGATCAGGCTGACGGAACCATCGTTATTCCTAAAGAAGTTGTTTTAAATCACAGGAACAGACGATATGTATATGTAGTAGAAAAAAATCTCGCAAAAGTACGAAACCTTCGTGTAGGATTAGAGGATGATGATAATATTGAGGTATTGGAAGGGTTACAAGTTGGCGACAACCTCATTATCCGAGGGTATGAAACCTTGCGGGAAGACAGTAAAGTGAAAGTTCAAAAATAAGAAGAGGTTTTATTCACGCATCTGAACCATGAAGAGACTCATTCAACTTACAGTTAGCAATCCGGTTACTATCCTTATGATGGTACTGGCCATCTTGCTGTTGGGGAAAATATCTTACGACAAACTAAGCGTAGATTTATTACCCAACCTGAATAATCCTCGTCTATATGTAGAGGTCACCACTACTGAACGTCCACCGGAAGAACTCGAAAAGCAATTCGTAGAAGCTATGGAAGCCATGGCTATCCGTCAACGTGATGTAGAAATGGTTTCATCCGAAATACAAGCCGGGAGTGCTCGAATTACCGTAGGCTACACTTGGAAAAAGGATATGGATGAAGCGTTTCTCGATTTACAAAAAGCCATGAACAGCTTTTCGCAAAACGAAGATATAACGGAATTAAATATCACACAAAACGATCCTAATACAGCTCCGATTATATTAATTGCTCTTTCGCATAACAACATTACAGATATGGCTGAAGTGCGGAAAGTAGCAGAATCTTATATCCGGAACGAATTAGTACGGGTAGAAGGGATTGCTGATGTAACGCTTTCTGGTGAAGAAGAAATCAACATGATTGTTGAAACCGATCCTTATAAACTTGCCGCTTTCAACCTATCCGTAGACGATTTAGCAGGGAAAATAGAAGAAAATAACCAACGAATTGCAGGTGGACGCGTCAGTGAACTCGGGCTCCAATATATCGTGAGTGGAATCAATATTCTCTCTTCTACCGAAGATTTTGAAAACATTATTGTAGGATACAAAGCGACTTCTTCTACGGAGACAGGGACCACAGGTACTACTGGAACGGCAGGGACAAGTACGTCTAGTATGGCTCCAATCTATTTACGTGAAGTGGCCACTGTACGCTTTGAAAATAAAGAGCCGGAAAACATTGTCCGTATTAATGGGAAACGATGCATCGGATTATCTGTTTACAAAGAAATGCGTTACAACACCGTTAAAGCGGTAGAGGGAGTATCGGAAGCCCTGGTAAAGTTAGAAAAGGCATTACCTGGATATCAATTCGAAATAGTAAGTAATCAGGGAACTTTTATCAATAGTGCCATTGGAGAAGTAAAAGATAGTGCGTTAATGGGAATTGTTCTGGCTGTCATCATCTTATTTGTTTTCTTACGACGAATAGGAACAACCTTAATCGTTTCTTTAGCTATCCCTATTTCCATAGTAGCTACATTTAATCTGATGTTCTTCAACAACCTGACTCTTAACATCATGACCTTAGGAGGTTTGGCTTTGGGAGCAGGAATGTTGGTCGATAATGCCATTGTTGTTATTGAAAGTATATTCAGAAACCAAGAAAAGGGGTTAAGTGTTAAAGATGCAGTAGTCAAGGGAACCAGTGAAGTAGGAGGAGCCGTTACAGCTTCCACATTAACCACAATCGTTGTATTTCTACCTATTGTTTATCTGCATGGTGCTTCAGGAGAATTATTTAAGGATCAAGCATGGACAGTGACCTTTTCTCTTTTATCTTCTCTTTTTGTTGCTATTTTGGTCATTCCCATGCTTTATAATCAATTCTTTGGAGGGAAAAGAGAAGCTAAAATAAAAAATAAAACGCCTCAAAAATCAATACAATTCACCGGATACGGAAATTTCCTAAAATGGTTATTACCTCGTAGATGGATTGTAATTGCACTTTCTGCCTTGTTAATTGTAGGAACTTGTTTTCTATTGCCTTATATCGGGACAGAATTTATGCCTAAGACAGATAGTCGGACATTCAATTTAGAAATCAAAATGCCCGAAGGAACCCGATTAGAAAGAACTTCCCGAACAGTTCAGAACATAGAAGATATGATATTCTCCATGGTAAGTGATACCATGATTACGGTATATTCCCATGTAGGTCCAGGAAGTGATGGTGCAGATATTATGGCTCAGGGAGATAATACTGCCTCCATGAAGCTTATTTTAAATCCACAAGCACCTATGGCTCCTCAAGAGCTTATATCTCAACTAATTGCCCAAACAGAAAATATAGAAGGACTTGAGATTACCTTCTCTGAAGATGACAATTCCATGAATGCCCTTTTAGGAAATGAAGGGGCTCCGGTAGTCGTTGAAATCAAAGGTGAAGAATTAGATGAACTGGCTGATATTACGGCACAAGTACAAGAGCGAATGAACGGGATAAACGGATTATTCAATATTGTCAGTTCTGTAGAAAACGGTGCTCCGGAAATTGTCATTACGATAAACCGAGTGATAGCTGGATTAAACAATATCAATGTAAGTACCATTGTTTCTCAAATTCAAGAACAATTAGAAGGGAAAAACGTAGGCCAAATGGATTATCGAGGAGAGATGCGAGATATTGTAATCAAAGTTCCTAACGTCACGCTTTCTCAATTAAGCAATATGGTAGTCAGAAGCGGAGAAAAAGAGTACCGACTTATAGAATTGGCCTCATTAGAATATACTACAGCTCCTCGAGAAATCTATCGTCGAAACCAAAATCGAATCAATCGAGTTATGGCCAACTTGGATGATAACGTTTCCTTGAATAAAGCTGCTATGGAAATTAATGAAGCCGTCAGCGATATTGAACTCCCCGCCAATTATTCCATTACGGTTACAGGAGCAGAAGAGCAACGGCAAGAATCTATGGATAGTTTAATATTTGCTTTGGCCTTATCTGTAATATTGGTTTATATGGTAATGGCCTCCCAATTCGAATCGCTATTACATCCATTTACCATTTTATTAACTATTCCATTAGCTGTTGTCGGAGCTATTCTTTTGTTCTTCTTTACAGGAACAACGATTAACATTATGGGGGTAATTGGAATTGTTATGTTGGCAGGGATAGCCGTAAACAACTCCATTATTCTGGTGGACCGAATCAATCAATTAAAAAATGATACCGATTTGGCTGATGCAATAGCCCAAGCAGGACAACAGCGCATTCGGCCTATTCTTATGACTAGTTTGACAACCATTTTAGCCCTGTTACCTATGACCTTAGGGTTCGGTGAAGGAGCATCCCTTCGGGCTCCAATGGCCATCGCTGTCATCGGAGGATTGGCAACCTCAACCATATTAAGTTTAATTGTTATTCCTTGCGTATATAACGTATTGGAAAACATGAAAATCCGGGTTACCGGAAAAAATAGAAGAAACAACCAATAAGAGCAACTGTCGATGAATTTCTTAATAACTCGAAAAATAACAATCTGCATGTTGTTTATAGCCATATCCCTTTTGGGATTTGTCTCTTTCAAACAACTGGCTATAGAAATGTTACCCAATGCAGAGTTGCCAATGCTTTACGTTCAAGTATCTTCCAATACGGACGTAGATCCTCCTTATATGGAATCTCAAGTAATCGTTCCATTAGAAGGCGCCATAAGAACCATTGAAGGGGTAGAAAACATTGAATCGACAGCTGGGAACAGAAATGGCTCTATCCAGGTAGATTTCAAAAAAAATGTTAATCTAAAATATACTACTTTAAAATTACAGGAAAAAGTAAATAGTATATTACCCTCACTTCCGGATGGCTACAATGTCAATATTCAAAAAGTAAACATCACAGGAGTCAATAACAACTTCATGACGATTCAAGTCCGAGGTGAAGGGGGTGTAGATCGTTTGCGGACTCTTGTAGATAAGGAAATTAAACCTGAATTAGAAAATATTGACGGTATTGCTGCGGTAAATGTCTATGGAGGTCGTAATAAAGCCATTGAAATTCGCGTTAATCCTGAAGCTGCCAAAGCATTGAATATTACATCATCAGCTATTGCTCAAGCACTAACGCAATTAAACCAGCAACGGACCTTCTTGGGATATGCTCATGAACCTGATATGCGTTATTTCGTTCATTTAGATGCCAATTACGATAATATTTCTCAAATCGAAAATGTCGTTATCGCCGAAGGACCTGTTCATTTAAAGGATATTGCCACCGTATTTTTCGATTTTGAAGAAGAAACAACAATCAGTCGGGTTAATGGACAGGAATCTATTTCAATTACTTTAACCAATGATGCTCAAACCAACTTATTGGAATTATCTGATCGGACAAAAGCCGAAATAGAACGAATAAATGAAGCGTATAAACCTTACGATATCAAAATGGTTGTACAATCCAATACAGCCGAAGATATTGAATCCAACATCAATCAAATTGTAGAGTTAGGTATCTCTGGGGGATTATTAGCGATACTAATCCTGTGGTTCTTCTTACGAAATCTCCGATTAGTCCTTTTTATTGCTTTATCCATTCCTATTTCCATTTATGCTGCATTCAACCTATTTTATGCATTCGGCATCTCCATCAATAGTCTGACATTAATTGGGATTGCATTAGCTATCGGAATGTTATTGGACAACAGTGTCGTTGTATTGGAAAACATATATCGGTTATCCTCATTAGGGTATCCGCCAGATAAAGCGGTTATACAAGGGACTAAAGAGGTATGGCGTTCTATTTTAGCAGCAACATTAACAACCATCACCGTATTTTTGCCATTCGTCTTTTCTGACGATATTATGACCAAGTTGTTAGGACA
>CASFOM010000086.1 GCA_949296295.1 uncultured Alistipes sp.
CCCAACAAGGAATACGATATTGCATCTTTCAGGCATTGCAAAGCTATTCCGGAGAATACCCCTATCTGAACATCGCTCCCAAAGGATTTTCCGGAGAAAAATATGCAGGAGGAACCTATTGGGATACCGAAGCGTTTTGCCTTCCATTCGTCCTGGCCATAATGGGAAAGGAAACAGCGCGGAATCTTTTGCTGTTCAGATACAATCAGTTGGAAAAAGCCATAGAAAATGCCCAAAAGTTAGGTTTCCGAAAGGGGGCTGCCCTATACCCCATGGCCACATTCAACGGGCAAGAGTGTCACAACGAATGGGAAATCACTTTCGAAGAAATACACAGAAACGGAGCCATAGCGTACGCCATTTATTACTATGTCCAACAAACAGGTGATACCGGATACCTGGCCTCCAACGGATTTGAGGTATTGGTTGCATTGGCCCGATTCTGGGTACAAAGAGTGAATTTTTCCGAAAGAAAACAGAAATATGTCATCCTCGGAGTTACCGGTCCTAACGAATATGAAAACAACGTCAATAACAACTGGTACACCAATTATATGGCCGCATGGACGTTACGGTATGCCGCTGAAACAGCTGAAATGCTCCGTATCCAATACCCCAATGAGTTACAAGGCGTCTCGGACCGAATCCATTTCCAACATTCAGAAGAGACAACTCTTTGGATAAAAATAGCGGAAAACATGTTCTTCCCCGAGAATCGGGAACAAAACATCCTGTTACAACAAGAGGGGTATTTGGATAAAGAACAAGTGTTGGTAAAGGATATTCCCGATACGGAACGGCCCATCAATCAACATTGGTCCTGGGACCGTATCCTGCGTAGTCCATACATCAAACAGGCGGATGTCTTGCAGGCATTCTTTTTCTTCCCTGAGAAATTTGAAAAAGAAACCATGGAAAGAAACTTCAATTACTACGAACCGCGTACCGTACATGAATCCTCCCTTTCGCCCGCCGTACACGCCTTTGTCGCCGCCAGAATAGGGAATAAGGAAAAAGCATACGAACTATTCTTAAGAGCCGCACGATTGGACCTCGACGACTACAACTGCGAAATAGAAGAAGGTTTGCATATCACCAGTACCGCCGGTGCATGGCAAGCAATCGTACGAGGTTTCGCCGGATTACAAATCAACAATGCGGGAGAACCCCTATGCAACGGCATATTGCCCGAAAAATGGAAATCACTGAAATTCAAATTATTAATAAGAGATAAGACCTATTTAATCTCCATAAACGGTCAAAAAACAGAATGGACTGAAATACAGAAATAAAGCCTGTAACCCTTCTTTCTTTGGCCTCCTCCCAAAAATTAACTACTTTTGTGAATTGCTGAAACAAAGCGTGTATGTTGAAAGAAAATTACATCAAAATATACGAAGACAGTTTTATCCGTAACTGGTCGAAACCCGCACTCTGCGACTATTTAACTCAAAAACGGATGACTTACGGGGAAATGGCTGCCGCAATCATGCGACTACATACCTTATTCAGGGAACTCCACATAAAAGAGGGAGAAAAAATCGCTTTAATAGGGAAAAACAGTTCTGCCTGGGCAACCGTATTCCTTGCCGTAAACACCTATGGAGGAGTAATTGTTCCTATTCTGGATGAATTTAATCCTGTCGATATTGTTCATATCCTAAAACACAGCGAAGCAAAACTGCTTTTTGCCGATGAGGATATTGCTCGAAAAATCAGTATTGAAGAAACTCCTGAACTCATGGGAATCGTTTCCTTAAACGGATTCTCCGTAATCGCCGAATATGGAAATTCCGAGCTTCTGAAAATACATGACATGTTGGATAACATCATCCGGAAAAGATACAGAAGCGGATACAAACCTTCGCATATCCGATTCGCCAAAAGAAGCAACGCGGAATTGGCCATGATCAGTTATACTTCCGGAACAACCTCTTTTACCAAAGGGGTAATGCTTTCTTACAACAACTTGGCGGGAAACGTCGTTTTCGGAATGAGAAATTACCGGGAATTAGGGATAAAACTGGAACGCTCCCTCTGTGTCCTCCCTTTAGCTCATACATACGGTTTGGCATTCAGTCTGTTGGTGCATTTGGCGGAAGGGGCGGAAGTAACTTTCTTAGGGAAAATTCCTTCCCCGCGTATCGTTACGGAAGCCTGTCAGGCTGTACGGCCCAATTTATTGTTCTTCGTGCCCCTGATTTTAGAGAAAATATACCAGGCACAAATACGTCCCGTAATTCAAAAACCCATCGTAGCGGCCGCCTTGCGCGTACCTCTTCTGAATACAATCATCTATCGGGCAATAGGGAGGAAGGTATATAAGGTATTGGGAGGACGGGCCGAAGACATTATTGTCGGAGGAGCTGCTCTTAACTCCGACGTAGAAGCATTCTTCTACAAAACAAAACTCCCGTTCCTCGTAGGATACGGACTTACGGAATGTGCCCCGCTGGTATCATACATACATCATCCCCTGTTCGTCCCTACCTCGGTAGGAAAGGCATTACCCGGATTGATGCAGGTGAAAATACTCAAAAAACATTCTCACGACGATACCGGAGAAATCGTAGTGAAAGGGGAAAACGTAATGATGGGTTATTACAAAGATCCGGAAGCTACGAAAAAGGCATTTACCTCTGACGGATGGCTGAAAACCGGAGACTTGGGACAAATAGACCGGGAAGGAAATATTTACATCAAGGGACGCAGCAAGACATTATTGTTAGGTCCCAGCGGCGAAAATATCTATCCTGAAGCCATAGAATCCAAATTAGGAAACATGCCTTATGTTGCGGAATGCTTTGTCATACAAAACGGGGGAGGACGATTGGAAGGATGGGTATATCCCGACTATGATGCCATGAAAGCTGCCGGAATAGAACCGGAACAAGCCGATGAACTGATGGCGCAAAACCTGAAAACGTTAAATCAGAGTCTGGCAAAATATGAGCAACTAAACACCATACGTATCGCTTCGGAACCTTTCCCGAAAACTCCTAAAAAAACCATTAAAAGATATCAGGCGGAAGAGTTGATTCGACAAAACCAACCCGAATAATGCTGCATACAAGGAATAAATTATTGAAAATATGGGCTCTGCTGCAATTAGCTGTATGGATAACAGCCATACAGGGCATTACGGTATTCAGGCATACCCATATAATCAATGGGAATCGTATTGAACACTCACATCCCTATTCCTCTACCATACCCCACAGCCATTCTCTAAATGAAGCAATAGCTATTCATGCTTTATCCCTGTGGAATGCTGAGACGGCCCGCTCTTTCGTCCTGGATACTCCCGAAATATCTTTCGTAAAACTATATTATACCCTTCAAAATCAAGGGACGCTGTTGCCCTCCGTTTGGGACTATTTTCAACGGCCTCCCCCTTTCCTTTTATTCTCTTAAAAAAACTTTTTTGTCCGAAAAACATGCTTAATCTCTGTAATACACGAATATTACAGAGATTGTAGCGATGTGTTTACGGATAATTTCTTCTTTCTAAAAAGAAGAAAAAACAAGGTGTACAAATATTGTTTACACCCTGCTGTTAATGTGTAATTGTGTGAAACACGGTATCAGGGATGGGAATGTACCCAAACAAATCATCCCAATCTCTATTCCCTGAAACATCGTAAACAACACATAAGGGCACATGGGCAGGAAATTGTCCTCATACGGTCACGTGTCTCCAATATCGGGCCGTAAAGAGAAATTTCCGACCTCTAAACAACGGTTTATAAAAACCTTCTGGTAACAAGGGAACAGAGACAGGTTCCCCTTTTACAAAAAACAAGTCTAACCCCTAAGAGAATCAAAGGAACAATATGAAATTACAATATATCGGGTGGATACTGTGTATAACCCTCTCCATGACCGCTTATGCCTCACAAGACAACCTGAAAATCAAAGGATATGTCCTGCAAAAAGAAAATGGCTCCCCTTTAGGTTTTGCTACAATTACCTTAGACAGTACCTCCTTGGGAACCATATCCGATGAAAAAGGATATTTTGAAATCAATATTCCCAAACAAGGAGAATATATCGTACGGGCCAATTTTATGGGATACCGGGAAGCTACCCAACGGGTTAATGCGGAGAAAGAAACAAGCATACAAATAGAATTAAGTCCGGAATCAATACAAATGGAACAAATTGTAGTGACCGGAAATCAAGGAGAATACAGCAGAAAAAACGCACCCGCCCTCATCAATACCATATCCGCAAGACAGTTGGATAACATTGGGGCTACCAACTTAGCGGAAGGATTAAACCTCAGCAGCGGCCTCCGGGTAGAGACAACCTGTCAGAACTGTAGTTTCCCTCAGGTAAGAATCAACGGTTTAGATGGGATGTATTCTCAAATTGTCATTGACAGCAAACCTGTCGTATCTTCTTTGGCCGGAGTATATGCCTTGGAACAGATACCGGCCAATATGATCGAACGTATTGAAATCATCAGAGGAGGAGGTTCCTCGGTTTTCGGAGGAAATGCCATCGCCGGGATAGTCAATGTCATCACGCGAGAACCACGAGAAAACAGTGCTGCCGGATCTTCTTCCTATTATAACCTGTACGGAAAAGCCTCGGAATATACCGTAAATGCCAATGTGTCATTAGTAGGGAAAAATCAAAAAAGTGCATTGGCCCTATTCGGGAACTATCGTCGGAGAGATCCGTTAGATATTGACGGAGACGGTTTCTCGGAACTGGGAAAAATCAAAAGCAACAGCTTTGGATTAAACGGATACATCAAAAGCGGAGAAACGGGAAAATTCTCTTTCGAATATAAAAATATCGCGGAATTCAGAAGAGGAGGAAACAACTTCTCCATGCCTCCTCACATGAGCGATATTACGGAACAAACCGAGCACGATATCAATAATGCCTCGGTAGCATACGACCAGAGATTGCGTGACGGAAAGATGAAATTATCCGTTTACGGAGCATTACAACATATCTTCCGGGACAGTTATTATGGTTCCGACAACGATGAGAATGCGTACGGAAAGACATCTGATGTCACTACATTATGGGGAGCCCGATTAACCAATAAAATCGGACGATTCCTGTTTTCCCCTGCTCTTCTGAGCTATGGTGCAGAATATAAATACAATGGATTACATGACCGGATGCCTCTTCATGGAAGACAAATCAATCAACAGGTACATCTATCCAGTCTATTCTTAGAAAATACGTGGAACGGAAACAAACTGTCCGTAACCGCAGGTGGTCGATTCGACAAGCACAGTCTGATTAACAAACCCCTATTCGCTCCCAGAATGAACCTCATGTACAAACCCTCTCAAAAAGTCACGTTCAGAGCCGCCTACTCAAATGGATATCGCGCCCCGGAAGCATTTGATGAAGACTTACATGTATCCATCGTAGGTGGAGAACCCATGATTATTGTCTTGGATCCTGACTTAAAAGCAGAACGGTCCCATAGTTACAGCCTATCCGGTGATTTCTACTTGGGGGAAGGGGATTGGAAAGCCAACCTGCTGACCGACTTTTTCTATACCGATATCCGTCATGTATTTATCCTTCAACCCATCGGACAACAAGGAGATGCAGAAGTCATGCAAAAAAGGAACGGAGACGGGGCTCGCGTTGCCGGAATAAATATGGACCTGACCCTATTCTATAAATCCTTACTGCAAATACAACTTGGTTTTACTGCTCAAAAATCACAATATACAGCACCGTATCAATGGTCTGAAAACCCTCAGACTGCCGCCGTAAAAAAAATGTTCCGTTCTCCAAACACCTATGGCTTCGTTTCTGTCATGTACACCCCTACTCCTCTTTGGAACTTCAGTGCCAACTTAGTCTATACAGGTTCCATGTTGGTACAGCACTTTGCCGGATATATCGAATCTGACAGAATTGAGAAAACGCCCGAATTCTTTGACGTAGGACTCAAACTTTCCCGAGACTTCAACGTCTCTGAACAGGTAAAAATAGAACTGCACATCGGAGCAAAAAATCTGCTGAACAGTTATCAAAAAGATTTTGATCAAGGGTCCCAGCGAGATTCCAAATACATCTACGGACCTTCTCTGCCCAGAACCTTTTTCGCCGGAGTAAAAATAAAGTTATAAATCTCCATCTTCAAAGAACGTCTTTTATGGAATGAAAAAGCAAAGCATAACTAACCAAACAACAAAGAGACACGAATCCAATTAATCGAAATTTCTTAAAAGACTGTTATTTTCAAATGATTAAGGGCTATTTCATCCGGTTATGCTCTGTTGGACAAATAAGAGAAGAAGGTTATCGGATGAAGAAAACAAAAGGCCCAAAACATCGAATCAAATTTATAACGTTTTCCAAAACGTTATAAACAAAACAGAAATACCCTGATCCCCTTTCCCCCTGTTTTGGGAAAAGAAGAATCAGGGTATTCCTCCTTTATCCTATCATTTCTCTTGCCGGAAATTGGATAAAGGCACGTTTAACATCATCGAATACGACGACCAAGACGTCGTGACAACTGATCCTGATAAAGAGAAACCGGAGATAAGCAATCGCCTTTCCCTTCTCCTTCTACAAAATCTTCCGGAGAGCTGTCAAAGGCAAACTTCTTTACTCCGGAAACAGGAGTAGTTTTAACTCCTGAAACAGCTCCTGAGGTTCCTATGACGTACCCCCAACCGTATTGTGCTGATTCTATCACATAATCATTTTTTCCATGTGGCCGATCCCCTCGGGTGTTCCAGAATACCGTTTGTGTCGTCGGAAAACCGTGCATCGACTTCCGACTGCCATAAGGACGGTAGGCCGCTTGTAGAAAATCTCCGTCCATCACACACCCATCCAACAGATTCGACATACTCAGATGCATGTGAAAATCACTCGCCAAACGAGAATTACGTCCCACACAACGATAAAGAACATTGCCATTCGAACTCATGCGTTTAAAATCAAAATTATGACGACCGTCTTCTGCTTCACACTCCGACAATAAACAGTCATTCCCTTCCAAAGTAAACATATACCCGTTACCGCCCCCGCCTTCATACTGCGGTTTGGAAAAAGAGCAGGAATCCACCGTAACAAAACGTGAATCGGCCAGCTGCAACGCATTAGACAGAAAATGAATATCTCTTTCATTTTCCTCCGGTCGATAAGAGACAACCCTACGAGCCCAGCAATTTTCTGCATTCCGAAAAACAATAAAATGAGAACCATGAACCATATATCCTCCGGTTCCCTCCTTGGCAAAATCTCCGTCTGCCCAACTCTTCAATGGACTTTGTACATTACCTACGGTCAAATCCTCCAGACCACACTCCTGAAGCTGATGTCCTATCTTATATACCCGCGCATGATCCCGCTTCAGCAGAGGATAACGAGCAGGTACATCGATTTCTATCAACCCTTTCTTACGGTCTATCCCCGTTATGGTACGACAGAAGGTTACTCCCTTCATTGCTTCTGGGGTCCATATCTCCTTACACCCATGTTCCCGGATAAATGCTTCGGAACAGTCTGAACGCAAGACAATACGGTCTCCTTTTTTAAACGAGGAAGCATCTTCCACCGAAACACAAAAAGAACGATTCGCCAAATCCGAAGATAAAGGGGTAGAAGAACCTTGGGGACGATACCAGTCGCCCGATTCCGGAGCAAAAAGAAGAACCGTTTTATTCCGCATATCCACAGTCGTATTCTTTAAAAAGCTCTTTCCCGCTCCTGCGCCCCGCAAAACAACGTGATCATAACGAATACGAATACCCA
>CASFOM010000087.1 GCA_949296295.1 uncultured Alistipes sp.
ATATCAATTTCGAATTCTGTCTCCTGAGCGTTTTCTGTTTCTTTTCCCTGTTTTTCTTCGTTATTGATTTCTTCTTCCTCTTCACGAATAGAGAATTGTAATTCGGGATCTTCCTCGTCGAATTTGGAAGAATCGGGAACGGTATTATCGAAAGTAGGGGCAGTAAACAACACTACATTTTCGGGGTCAATGGCATTGCTGTAATCGGAAAGATCGGAAGGAATGTTTCTGTTAGGTGTGCGGGATGATAACTGCATACCGTCGGTAGGCCGCAACATTTCTTCTTCGTTGTAAGGTTCGTTTTCCTCTCTGCTTTCACTTTCATATTCCATTTTTTCATTATTCCATTCAAGGATCTCTTCAGGAGGGACAGGATATCCTTCTGTTTTGGGCAGATAATTGTCTTTTTCTGTTGCCGTTTCGGGGGCTTGAGCTTCTTCTGCAGGAGCAGGAACCATTATTCCAGGCGTTCCGGCAGGCACAGGTCGTCGTACGGGAACAGATTTTTTCCGTTCTTTCAGCAGCGGAGCTGTTATTAAATAAATAAGATTTCCAATGATTCGGAAAAATATTCGAATATATCGGGCTGTGTTTTTATAGGTGTATAACAACCACATTCCAAGTAAAGCGAATAATACTACTCCTGCTCCTCCGCTTCCGAATAGTAATGTCATCCAGTCACAAGCAAAAAGACCGAATCCTCCACCGAGGCTGCTGCCAAATATTCCGGAAAGATTGGGTGTCAGATAAGTGGCAGTTACGGAACCTATTATCGTTAGCAAACTGATGGATATGAAACTTTTTCGAAAGACGCGAGTACGGATATTGACCAATAGGAAAGAGGCTATGGTTAAAAGCAGGGGGATTGAGATACCAAAAATGCCGAACCATTTTCCTACGAATACATTACTGATAACAGCACCGATACGTCCCATGAAATTGTTGGCTTCTGTCGGATTTTTGACAAACAAGGTACTCCATTCACTGATACTTTGATCCTCTTTCCAATAAACGAAATAAGATATTATGGCGATGAATGAGACAACGGCCAAGGATAATAAAGCGAAGGAAATGACATAAATGGCAGAACTTTCCGAATCTTGTTTTCGGGGTTTGTTTGCTCCTGTTTTTTCTGCTTGCTTTACCGGTTGTTTCTTTGTTCCGGCCATTTCCTTTTTATTGCTTTCGGCAGCAGTTGTTCTTGCGGATGTTTTTCCTTTTGAAGGGGTTTGTTTTGTCTGTTTTTTTGTAGCCATTTGTGGAGTTTATCAAAATCGGACAGTTTGTGTTTAATCAGGATGTTCTTCAGAAAACCATTCTAATTTTTGACGCAGTGTATCGTTGTATTTTTCATCGAGCGAAGAATGGAATTCATGTTTTGCGGGAACATTTCCGAGGTTTAAAAGTTCTCTCGTATTCAGTAATTGTTTTACTCGGAGAGCTATTGCAGGAGCGGGATCAATTAGACGGATATCTCTTTTACCGATAATATTCTTCATCTGTTGAGCCAAAAAAGGGTAGTGGGTACATCCCAAAACGATTCTGTCAGCTCCTTGAGAAGCTATTTTTTCGATGTATTTTTCCAATAGTTCGCGTGCTTCGGGGGAGTTTTCCCGACTGTTTTCAACCAATTCCACCAAACCGCATCCCGGTTGGAAAATAATACGAGCTTTCCCTTCCCATTGTTGGCATAGTCGTTTTAACGGCTCACCTTCTAACGTTCTTCTTGTCGCCAATACCCCAATAACTCCTGTCTCAGAGGATGTAACCGCAGGTTTTATGGCAGGTTCCATTGCCACGAAGTCTATATCGTATTTGTTTCGTAAATAACTGATGGCACTGGAAGAAGCGGTATTGCAGGCAACGACGATGAGCTTGGCTCCCTGATTGATAAGAAATCGTATTCCTGTTTCCGTATAATTAATCACCTCTTCTCTGCTTTTCTCTCCATAAGGGCAGTGGGCGGCATCGGCGTAATATAAGGTATGCTCAAAGGGCAACAGGCGGATAATTTCTCTTAAAACAGTTAATCCTCCCATTCCCGAGTCGAAAATGCCTATTGGTTTTTCCCTTGTTTCCATGCTTTGGTATGCTCCGTTTCCGGCCATAAAATTAATGAAAAAATCTGAAATTTGGCTTTACTCCTTTTATTTGGAGAATTTCATTTTTAATTCCAATCTTATCTTTTGGATGCGATTTTTATTAAAGGGCATTAACGGCTTTATGAATCTGTTTCAGTCCTAAATGTATGGGTGTTTCAATTCTCATGACTGTCTCAGAAATCTTTTTGAGAAATGACTTTTTTCAGAATGAATAAAAGATCGTTTTGTGCTGTTTGAGGTTTATTTACGGAAGACGATGGAAGAATAAAACAGACAGCAACAGTTAAAAGAGACTACGGCTTTCAGACGGAATTCCCCATTTATCCGATAGCTTCGGATTCATATTTTCTTGATATGTTATTAATAATGTAGAATCTATATTCTGTTGGAAAAGGAGTAACTTGTCGGAGCGTATATGGATACCCTTGAAATTAATCAAGGATGGAGGGTAAGTTTCTGTTGGTAAAAGTGGTATAAATAGGGATAATATTGTATCTTTGCGGACAAAGATTAATCGGTAATATATGATACTATTCTTTAAAAACGCGAATGTCGTCTATGCAACACAGACAGCAGGCAGTCTGTCTGAAGAAGACGTTAAAAAATTGGAATGGTTGTACGGCAATGCCGTTTTGTTGGAATCCTCATCCGTAGATGGATTATTTATAGGTCCACGACGGGAAATGATTACTCCCTGGAGTACGAATGCAGTGGAAATTACGCAGAATATGGGTATTTCAGGGATTTCCCGGATAGAGGAGTTTATCCCTACGGATCGGGAAGATGCCCCATACGATAAAATGTTGTGTCGTATGTATCATGGCCTTGATCAGGAAATATTTACCTTAACGCGGGAGCCGGAACCGGTCGTTTATATAGAAGATATCCGCAGTTATAATAAAGAGGAAGGGTTAGCCCTCAGTGAAGACGAGATAGCTTATTTGGAAGGGTTGAGCCGTAAGATAGGACGAGCCTTGACCGATTCAGAAGTTTTTGGTTTTTCACAGGTTAATTCAGAACATTGCCGCCATAAAATTTTCAATGGTCGTTTTGTTATAGATGGCAGTGAAAAACCGGAAACATTGTTCGGATTGATTCGGAAAACTACTACTACCCATCCCAATCGAGTAGTATCGGCCTATAAAGATAATTGTGCTTTTTTGCAGGGACCTGTTGTGGAACAATTTGCCCCGGCTTCTCATGATAAACCTGATTTTTTTGAGATAAAAGATTTTGAGTCCGTTATTTCCGTTAAGGCGGAAACACATAATTTCCCGACTACTGTTGAACCGTTCAACGGGGCAGCTACGGGAACAGGAGGAGAAATACGTGACCGTATAGCAGGAGGGAAAGGTGCTTTCCCGGTAGCCGGGACAGCGGTTTACATGACTGCTTATCCTCGTTTGGAAGCGGGCAGGGAATGGGAATCAGCAACAGAACCGCGTCCGTGGCTTTATCAAACTCCTGCCGATATTTTGATTAAGGCATCGAATGGAGCCTCCGATTTTGGAAATAAATTCGGACAGCCATTGATTTGTGGAAGTTTACAAACATTTGAACATTTTGAGAATGGGAAAAAGTTTGGTTTTGATAAAGTCATTATGTTGGCCGGAGGAATTGGTTATGGTAAAAAAACGGACAGTCTGAAAGAGGATCCTACACCGGGCGATAAAGTCGTTTTGTTAGGAGGAGACAACTACCGTATCGGTATGGGGGGTGGCGCCGTTTCTTCAGTAGCTACCGGAGAATATGCCAATGCAATAGAATTGAATGCCATCCAGCGTTCCAACCCGGAGATGCAGAAACGGGCTTATAATGCTATTCGGGCTATTTCCGAAGAAGACCGTAACCCCATTATCTCGATTCATGACCATGGAGCGGGCGGTCATTTGAATTGTCTGTCGGAACTGGTAGAGGCTACGGGAGGTCGGATAGATATGGAACAGTTACCGATAGGTGATCCCACCTTGTCTGCCAAAGAGATTGTGGGCAATGAATCCCAGGAACGTATGGGTTTGGTGATGAAGGAAGAAGATATCGCGACCTTGAAAAGTATCGCGGATCGTGAACGGGCACCTATGTATGTTATAGGAGAGACGACAGGAGATATGCGCTTTACTTTTGTCAATAATAAGACAGGGGAAAAGCCGATAGACTTACAATTGGAAGATATGTTTGGGAAGGCTCCTCGGACGGTCATGGAAGACCGCACTATTGAGGAGCATTATGCCGCAGTAGAGTATGATGAGAAACAGATTGGAAAATATATTGAAAATGTTTTGCAATTGGAGGGTGTCGCATGCAAGGATTGGTTGACCAATAAAGTGGACCGTTCGGTAACCGGACGTATAGCAGTGCAGCAATGTGATGGTTCTATTCAGTTGCCGTTGAACGATTGCGGTGTTATCGCTCTTGATTATCGGGGAGAACGAGGTGTTGCGACTGCTTTGGGCCATGCTCCTGCAGCTGCTATGGCAGATGCGGCGAAAGGGTCTGTTCTTGCTATTTCAGAGGCTTTGACCAATATTGTTCTGGCCCCGATAGAAGGGGGATTGTCCGGTGTTTCGCTGAGTGCTAACTGGATGTGGCCGTGTAAGAATGCGGGAGAAGATGCTCGCTTGTATCGAGCAGTAGAGGCCGCAAGCAATTTCTCTTTGGCTTTGGGAATTAATATTCCTACGGGAAAAGATTCCTTGTCGATGACGCAAAAATATGGGAATGGGGATCAGGTTTATGCTCCGGGAACAGTGATTATTACATCGGCAGGAGAAGTAACGGATGTTAAAAAAGTTGTCAAGACGACGTTGCGAGACGGTCATAGCGATTTGATATATGTGGATTTTTCTCAGGATGGATTTAAATTGGGCGGTAGCAGTTTTGCACAAATAGTCAATCGGATAGGCATGGATGTACCGGATGTTCCGTCCCCAGAATATTTTGCCAAGGCTTTCAATGGTGTTCAGCGTTTGATAGAATCGAAGAAGGTGATGGCAGGACATGATGTTTCTGCCGGAGGATTATTGGTTGCCATGTTGGAAATGACCTTTGGAAACAATCACAGCGGGTTGAATGCCAATTTGGATCGTTTGGGAGAATCCGACCTTATCAAGGTACTCTTTAGTGAGAAACCGGCGGTGTTGTTGCAGGTTTCGGATGGAGCTGAAATTTGTCGGGAGTTGTCGGAACAGGGCGTTTCTGCTCAAGTAATAGCTACTGTGAATAATCGTCGGGAATTTACCGTATCGTTAGGAGAAAAGTCCTTGACCTTGGATATCGATTGTTTGCGTGATACCTGGTTCCGTACATCTTATTTGTTGGATTGCAAGCAGAGTGGAGCTGTTTGTGCCGAACAACGTAAGGACAATTATAAGAAACAGGAATTGCATTATAAATTTCCTGCAGGTTTTAATGGAAAATTATCCTCCTATGGTTTGGACCCGGAACGTAAATCGCGCAGTGGTATCCGAGCTGCCATTATACGGGAAAAAGGATCTAACGGAGACCGGGAAATGGCGTGGAGCATGTATTTGGCAGGAATGGATGTGAAGGATGTCCATATGACCGACTTGATAACAGGCCGGGAAACCTTGGAAGATGTGAATTTGATTGTTTTTGTAGGAGGTTTTTCCAATTCGGATGTGCTTAACTCGGCCAAAGGATGGGCAGGAGCCTTTCTGTATAATCCGAAAGCGAAGGAAGCTCTTGACCGTTTCTTTGCGCGGGAGGATACGTTGTCTTTAGGTGTCTGCAACGGATGTCAGTTGATGGTGGAATTAGGTTTGCTCACTCCAGATCACGATGTTAAACCACGGATGGAACATAATGATTCGCACAAATTGGAATCTGCTTTTGTCGGACTGAATATTCTTCCTTCTCCTTCCGTGATGTTTTCCTCTTTGGAAGGGTCCTCTTTGGGAGTATGGGTAACGCATGGCGAAGGTAAGTTTATCTTGCCTAAAAGTGAAGACCAATATCATATAGCGGCCAAGTTCGCTTATTCAGCTTATCCTGCTAATCCAAACGGAAGTGATTATTCTGCGGCAGCCATTTGTTCTTCCGATGGTCGTCATTTGGCCATCATGCCTCATCCGGAACGTTGTATGAGACCGTGGAACTGGGCTTATTATCCTCAGGAACGTCAGGATGATGAAATAACCCCGTGGATAGAGATGTTTGTAAATGCACGGAAGTGGATTGAAAATCATCGATAGAGCAATAAAGAATGCCGAGGATTTTTTTGTGCAAACTTGTTGTTAAGGATACGTTTACTTTTAAAAGAAAGTAATTGTTCTTTCTGGTTTGTATTTTAAAGATTCTTATTCATAGGGAGGTGTGTCCAATCATAATTTGGCATACCTCCTTTGTGGTGATAAGAGCAGTAAAGTACGGGGGAGGGGAGAAATGAAACCGGTTTCCCGTATGATTGGGTTTGAATCCCGAAAATAAAGAGTCTTCTTATGTCCCCTTATTAGAGAAAAATCCATATATCAGGATTTTATTTTAAGCAATAGGTAAATAAAAAAGAGCATAAGTATATGATGTTACAAGTTTCAGAGCAATGTATTCATTGTGGTCGTTGTGTTGCCGTATGTCCTTCCATGATTATAGAAATGGATGATGCTTCCCGCCCTTTTATTCGAGAAAAGCGAGAAAAAGGATGTATTGTTTGTGGTCATTGTGTTTCCGTTTGTCCGGTAGGAGCTCTTGATCATCGGTTGTCACCTCTTTCTGGTCAAGTTGAACTATCTTCTTTTCCTGTGGTCGATTTTGAAACGACAGAACAGTTGTTGCGAAGTGTTCGTAGTATTCGGAATTATAAACCGGATTCCGTATCCCCTTCGTTGATTCGTCAAATAGCCCACCTTGCCCATTATGTTCCTACTGGACGTAATACCCAGGGGGTATCATTCCTTGCATTGATGGATTCAGCCAAAGTTCGTTTGCTGTCGGATAAGGTGGTTGATTGGATGTCGGCGATGATAGACAGCGGTGCAGAGTGGGCCAAAGTTTATAAAGGGGTGGTTCGTGTTCAACGGGAAACCGGTAGGGACATGATTTTCCGGGGAGCTCCTCATCTTTTGTTTGCTTTGTCAGATCGCAGTAATCCCTATGGAGTAGATAATGCACGTTTAGGTATGGTCTATGCTCGTATAGCAGCCTCTTCCTTGAAAATAGGAAGTTGTTGGGCTGGATTCTTTGAACTTTATGCCCAATCCCACTCCGAGTATCTTTCTGATTTTTTAGGTTTTCCTGCTCATAAGGTGATTGGTGCAGCTATTATGATAGGTTATCCTCAGTTTACCTATCACCGATTGGTAGAACGGCGACCTTTGGAAATAGAATTTATTTGATTTTTCACGTGTAAATATTTCAAGTGAATGAATAAAAATATGGAGTATTCAATTCATCGAATACTCCATATTCCTTTAATTTTAAATGGAAAAGGGGATGAATTTTTCCTCCTTTTCAGAAACTCATGTATTTTATATTATTTGTCTTTTCTTCCGAAAAGAGAGAAGCTGACATATCTGCTTGGATGAGCTTTCAAATCCTGTAAAAGCAAAGAAAGATTGTTGGTAGCATTTGTCAAGTTATCGTACAGGGCCGGATCATTGAATAATTTTCCAACGGACCCTTTACTTTCATTAATGGCAGCAATGGTTAAATCCAATTCTTCAATTGTTTTATGTGCTTGTGTAATCAAGAGCGGGAAAGAAGTGCTCAGTGAATCGGATATGACAGCCAAATTACTCATGGTTTGTTTTAATTGAGGAGACATCTCTTTAAAATCACCCGTTACCGCTGCCAGATTGGAAGTAATATCATCTATTTTCTTGCTTTGAGCGATTACGATATTATTGACGTTGCTGCTGACATTCCGGATATTTTCCACTGTTTTGCTTAGATTCTGTATGTTTTCATCATTCAATAATTTGTTTACACCGTCTAAGGTAGTGGATAGGCGATCGACAGCTCCCATTAATTTATCCTTGACCTCATTTATCTGTTCCGCCATATTGTTGTCAATTTCTCCCTTCATTTCACTACCATCCGAGAGCATATTGGGAGAATCTCCTATTTCCAAGAGAATGGCTTTTCCGCCCAACATGGATTTGCTGGCAATTACTGCCACCGTATTGTCGGGTAACTTGTATTTGCTCTGTACCGTAATGGTCACTTTGATATTTTCATGTATATCGGGTATTTCAACATTGGTTACATTCCCTACTTTAATTCCTTTCAGGAGGACGGGGGAAGAAATTTCTATATTGTCCGATTTTTCGAAATATATGAAATATGTATCATGAGAACTCAAAATATCGACTCCTTTCAAAAAACTGATACCCCAATAGGTAGCTATCAAGATACAAATGCCGAAGATACCTACCTTTACCTCTTTTTTCATCTTCATTGTCATTGTCATTATTCGGTTAAATCAATGGCTTGTCTGATATCTATCTGTTTCCCGTTTTGAAAGGCGACAATAAAAGAATCGACAAAGCCGTCACGTTTTAGTTCCTTCTGCAAAGATAATGCTTCTTTGTAAGTTTTTTTCTCTCCGATAAAATATTTGTATCGGTTATCAATGAATTTTTCAATAACTTGAGAACGGTATCTTCCAAAATTAATGGCGTTTACGGTTACTTTTCGAGCAGCGCTTCGTACTTGTACGGAAAAAGATATCAGGTCTGTATTTTTGGAAGATATTTGTGTCTTTTTCTGAGAGTTAGGAGTAATTCCCGGTCGGACAGGCAAATCTTTTTCGTTTTCTATGTTGGCTCCGGACAAGGAAGAAAATTTGGGTTGATTTGTTTGAGTATTGTTGTTTTTTCGTTCTGTTTTTTCTTCTTTAGGGGTATTTGAGGATGAAGGATAGGCTGTTTTTTCCACCTCTTTTTTTTCTGTTTTTGGAGCATCCATAGCGATAAGTGTCGTATTTCCTGCCTCCCATTGTTTTTTATAGGCAGAAAAAGCATTGAACAAAGAGTTCGCTATTTTGTTTTGCCCTTCTTCCGAAGAGATGAATTTACGGTCCTGTTCATTAGAAATAAAACCAATTTCGGTGAGAAGCGAGGGCATTGTCGCTTTCCATAATACTAAAAAGGGTCCTTGTTTTACTCCTCTGTTTGGAACAGGAATTTGTGATGCGAATTCTTTTTGTATCAGGGAAGCCCATGCTAAACTTTGTTCTAAATAAGCATATTGCATTAAGGAGAAAACGATGTATGACTCTACGGAAGATGGATCAAACCCTTCGTATTTGCTTTGGTAATCTTTTTCATAACTGATAACGCTGTTTTCACGAATGGCGACATCTAAATTTTTTTGAGCCTTATCCATCCCCATCACCCAGGTTTCGGTACCTCTTGCGGCAGATGATTCAGCCGAATTGACATGAATGGAAATAAAGAGGTCAGCTTTGGCTTTATTGGCTATATCACTGCGTTTGGAGAGGTCCACTGCGACATCGGTTGTTCTGGTGTAAATTACCTCTATATCAGGGAATTGTTTTTTTATTATAGCCCCTAATTTTAAAGCAACAGCCAGTGTAATGTTTTTTTCCTGCAACTTTCCCCAGACAGCACCGGGAGCATTTCCCCCGTGTCCTGGATCGATCACTACTTTTTTCAACCGAACCTCCTGAGCTGATTGTCCGAAACTTTCCACAGATAGGAAAACGGTGATAATCAGTAAGGATAAAACCATTGATAGCTGCTTCATGTAGAGAAACTTTTTTGGCTTTAACTTTTTTGATTAATTTTGTCGGTTCAACGGGCTTGTTTTTAAGAACCGTACCGCGTACAAAGTTAATGAATAGTTTTAAATTGCAAGATATACTTAATAAATACCTGTTAGGAGGGTTTTGTGCATTGCTGTTTTGTCAGGCATTTAGTTATGCCGGACCGACCTTTCTTCCTGTTAAGGAATCCTGCATTTCTGTCATAGAGAGAGATACAACACGGGTCAAGGAGCGGTTTCGACGGTCCGCTAAGGATAGTGTAGTCAATGAGGATGACTCCTTATCCATTCAGGTTTTTCCTCAGGATTCCCTGTCTCTCGACAGTCTGTCTTCCGATTCTTTGTCCGGGACAAAGAAAAAATCCCCTATTGAAGATATTATTTCCAGTACGAATAAGGATTCCTTGGTTTATGATGTTAAAACGGGAGAAATTCGTATGTACACCGAAGGGAAAGTGGAGTATCAGGATAAGCGTTTGGAAGCAGAATATATTGAAATGAAATTGAATGAAGACCGGATACGGGCTTTTGGTGCGCCGGATTCTGTTGGGAAATATAAGCAGCCACGCTTTACGGAAGGTACATCTGTATATGATATGGATAGTATCGTCTATAATTTGAAGAGTGAAAAAGCCAAATTATATGGGATGAAATTCTCGGAAGGAGAGGGAATTTTACGAGGCCGGGATATCAAGAAGATGGATGATGATGTTTTTAATATTCGTGGAGGAAAGTTTACGACATGTAATGCAGAGCATCCACACTTCTATTTGGCGATGACCAAAGCTCAATATGTTCAAGGGAAAAAGAATAAAAAGTTGATTGTAGCTCCGTCTGATTTGGTTTTTGAGGATGTTCCTCTTCCTTTGGGTATTCCTTTTGCTTTTTTCCCGATTATGGGAAGCAGTCATTCGGGAATTATTATGCCGGAAGTAGGGGAAGAGAATCTTAAGGGATTCTTCCTGCGAGGCGGAGGATATTATTTCAAGTTTAATGATTATGTCGATTTGGCGGCCCGTGCGGGTATTTATACGATGGGGTCCTGGGAGGCGTCATTAGAATCGACCTATAAGGTACGGTATAAATACAGTGGGGATTTTCGGTTTAATTATTCAAAAGATATCATAGGAAGCCGGGGTTCAGCGGATTATCAGAACATGAGCAAGTATCGGTTGCAGTGGACACACAGTCAGGATCCGAAATTTCGACCGGGTTCGACTTTATCCGCCAATGTGAATTTTTCGTCCAGCAACTACAATAAGTACGATGCGGATAATATCAATGATTACATCAGTTCCCAAACCAACTCAAGTATTGCTTATTCGAAGACGTGGGCAGGTACACCGTTCTCATTCTCTACCAATATTCAACATTCACAGAGTAACCGGGATTCTACCATCATGTTGTCATTACCGAACTTTACGTTCAATGTCTCCCGTGTCTATCCGTTCCGTCGCAAAAATCCGGTAGGGAAACAAAAATGGTATGAGCAGATATCGTTCAGTTACACCAATTCGTTCAGTAATTCAGTGACGACGAAGCAGAAAGATTTTATGAAGTCAGAAATGTTTAAAAACATGAAGTATGGGATGCGTCATGAATTACCTGTCAATACCTCCTTTACGCTTCTTAAATATTTGAATATATCACCCTCCTTCCGCTATACGGAACGGTGGTACTTTGACCGCATAAACAAGGCATGGGATCCGATGAAGAATCAACAGGTGGTTACGGATACCACGCATGGCTTTTATCGCGTGTATGATTATAGCTTTTCCGCCAGTTTGTCCACTCGGATTTACGGGATGTTTGAATTTAAGGGAAAGAATCCGGCAGTAAAGGCGATTCGTCATGTCTTGACACCGTCCATCAGTGGTTCTTATACGCCGGATTTTGGGGATCCTAAATATGGCTTTTATCGAGCTATCCAGACCAATGCGTCGGGAGATATGGGGTATTATTCTCCCTATGAGAATGGAGTTTATGGATTGCCGAGCCGGGGGAGAAGTGCCTCCCTTTCCTTCTCGTTAGGGAATACTTTGGAGATGAAAGCGCGTTCAAAGACCGATTCTACGGGATATAAGATAGTCAAATTGTTGGAAAGTCTGACCATCAGTTCTTCATATAACTTTTTGGCCGATTCCCTTAAATTATCACCTTTTTCGATTAATGCCCGAACGACCTTGTTCAAGTCGATGGGAATTAATTTATCGGCACGTTTTGATCCTTATGCCCTTGATTCGGAAGGGAATAAAATCAATCGGTTTGCTATCAAGGATGGTAAATTGGGCCGCTTCACTTCCATAGGTTTTTCTTTTGGATATTCGTTTCGTAGTGTCTTTGGCTTGGATGGCGGAACGGGAAGTGATGCGTTACCCCCTCAGCCGAATGCACAGGAACAGGAATTTTTTGACAGGAATGATATTGATTATGCGCAGCAACAACAGATGATGGCTTCCCGTTATTATGATTTTTCCGTTCCCTGGAATTTGAGTTTCAATTATACGTTTAATTATTCGAAACCGGGTTTGGCTGCTAATATAACACAGACCTTAGGTTTTCAAGGGAGTGTTAATCTGACGCCCAAATGGGGAATCAATTTTAATGGAGGTTTTGATTTTCAGTCACGTAAATTAACCCCGGGTTCCATCGCTTTGACCAGGGACCTGCATTGTTGGCAGATGGATTTTTCTTGGGTTCCTATTGGTTTCCGGAAGAGCTGGAGTTTTACAATTCGTGCGAAATCAGGCATGTTGTCCGACTTGAAATATAAGAAAAGTAGTGGGTATTTGGACAATATGTACAATTATTATTGATATGAGGGATCAAGGGAGAATAAATGGGGGAATGTTTTGTTCCCGGCTTGAATATATTTATCTTTGTTTGTTAAAGTCATGAATCGAAATAGAATATGGAATAATAAATATGTATTATTTCCGTTTTTAATAATTGTTTTATTGTATTCTTGTACCAGTATGGAAAATAACCCGTTGTTGTGTGTCCCCGATACACCGTTTCAGACGCCGGCTTTTGATAAAATAAAGACAGAACATTATATTCCAGCTCTCCAAGAGGCTATTCGCGAGGCATCGTTGCGTATCGATGAGATAGTGAATAATCCGGAACCTCCTACATTTGAAAATACTATTGAGGCTCTTGAGTTTTCAGGTCTTGATGTTAATCGTATCACCTCTCTCTTTTTTAATCTCAACAGTGCCTGTACGGATAGTTCCATGCAAGAGGCAGCCATGAAAATCTCTCCGATGTTGTCGGAATATTCAGATGATATTTTATTGAATGAAGGGTTGTTTGCGCGAATCGATACCTTATATCAACAGCGTGATCATTTGGGCTTGAATCAAGAGCAAATGCGTTTGTTGGAAGAGACTTATCAAGGTTTTGCAAGAAATGGAGCTGCTTTATCTGCAGAAAACAAGGAGCGTTTTCGAGAAATCAACAAAGAGCTGTCCAATCTTTCATTACAGTTTGAACAAAATTTACTCTCAGCCACCAATGATTATTTTCTACATTTGACTGATACGGCCCAATTGGAGGGGTTGCCCGATTTTGTGGTTAATATGGGTAAGGCGGAAGCTTCTTCGAGAAATCTGGACGGTTGGGTATATACGTTACAAGCGCCGAGTTATGGCCCTTTCCTTAAATTTTCAGCCGACCGTTCTTTGCGGGAACGTATTTGGCGGGCCTATAACAGTCGTTGTTTTACCGGAGGGCCGACGGATAATCGTTCGATTGTACAACGGTTGGTTGCATTACGGATAGAAAAGGCTCATTTATTGGGATATGAAGCCTATTCTGATTATGTATTGGAAAACCGTATGGCCAAGAGTACGGAACGGGTACACTCCTTTTTGGATACTTTGCTTAGCCGTTCACTGCCATTTGCGCGGGAAGAAGTGTCCGAAGTCCAGAATTATGCTGCTCGTTGTGGCGCAGATTTCTCATTGATGCCCTGGGATTTCAGTTATTATTCCGAGAAGTTAAAAGATGAGAAATATCAGTTGAATGATCAACTGTTAAAGCCTTATTTTGAATTGGGTAATGTTCGTGAAGGTGTTTTCTTGTTGGCTGAAAAATTGTATGGTCTTAAGTTGAAACCCAATTCATCCATTCCGGTTTACCATCCCGATGTAGAAGCCTATGAAGTTTATGATGAAACGGGCCGTTTTATGGCTATCCTTTATCTTGACTTTTTCCCTCGGGAAAGTAAGAACGGAGGAGCGTGGATGACCACCTATCGGGAACAGTACCAATTGAAAGGAGAAGAATACCGTCCTTTTGTTTCCGTTGTATGTAATTTTACCAAGCCTTCAAGCGATACGCCTTCTTTATTGACATTTTATGAAGTAACCACCTTTTTGCATGAATTTGGTCATGCTTTGCATGCCATATTTGCAGAAGGGAGTTATCCGTCCTTGACGGGGACCAACGTAGCCCGGGACTTTGTAGAGTTGCCTTCTCAACTGATGGAAAATTGGGCTTTGGAAAAGGAATTTTTAGCTTTGTGGGCGAAGCATTATCAGACAGGAGAAACTATCCCTGATACCTTGGTGGATCGGATTATCGCTTCAAAAAACTTTTTAAGCGGTTACCAAAGTGTGCGTCAATTAAGCTTTGGCATTACGGATATGGCATGGCATTCTTTGAAAAGCATGACAGAATCTGATGTAGATTCTTTTGAACGGTCCACTCTGGCTCCTCTTCAATTATTACCGGAAACAGAAGGGACCAATTTTTCAGTCTCTTTTGCCCATATTTTTTCAGGAGGTTATATGGCAGGTTATTATGGGTATAAATGGGCAGAAGTATTGGAAGCCGATGCTTTTTCTGAATTTAAACGAACAGGAATCTTTAATAAATCAACGGCGTCACGTTTTCGGGAATCAATACTGTCTCAAGGAAACCGTTTTCCTGCGATGGAACTGTATGTTCGTTTTATGGGAAGAGAACCCCGGGTAGATGCCTTGTTTGAAAAATTGGGATTGACAGCAGAAAAATAATGATTAAAGGTTATTTCCATATTTTTTGTTTTCTTTGTCTTTTGGCAGGAGTCTTTTTATCAGGCTGTAAAAAAGATGATGATGAGAATTCTGTCTATAATCAGGATGATCGTATTCGCCGATATTTGACATCCAATAATATCTCTTATGTATATTATGGAGGCATTTTTAAATCTTATCTGAATACGGAGCCGAATAATGGACGTTTATTGCAGCCAGGAGATTCTCTTTATTTTTATTTTGCTGCATATGAATTTTCGAGTCGGGTGGACAGTTTGTTTTATACCAATATAGCAGAATTGGTAGAACAACATGGTTTTGATCCTCAAACATTCGATACTCGACCTAAAGGGATTCGTTATGGAGCAGAAGATCCTCCTTTGTTAAAAGGCATAGAGATAGGTTTGGATAAATGTCGCGAGAAAGACAGTGTGATGCTTTATATGAATAGTGATTATGCTTATGGAGATCGTGCGATGGGAGTTGTCCCGGAAAAAAGTTCGATAGCCGTTTTATTGATATTGGATAAAATAGTAAGTAAATAAAAATAAAAAAATACAAAAAAAATACACTACATGGAAACAACAAATAGAGCTGTATCCTTATTGTTAGGACTTTCTTTTTTTCTTTTTTATGGATGTTCCGAGAAGGTTACAGATGATTTGGCAGGGGCAGAGAATGAAACCTTGGATATATGGATGGTGCGTAATCGTCCGGATATTCCTAAGGTAGAAGATGGGTTGTATTATAAAATATATAAGACGGAAGATTCTGAAGATATAGATGTGGAATGGCGTAATTGGGTAGGTGTTACTTATACGGGGCAGGCATTGAATGGTTATTTCCCGGAAGATGGAGGCCGTTTTACAGGAGACTATTATGAAAATTTTTATCCTGAGATAGCAAGAGAATTGGGAACATTTTCATATTTCTGTCATTATGTTCCTTATTTGACTTACAACAATGAGTTGCTTCAATATACATTGACTCCTGGAGCTACTAAGGCTTTGCGAGAAATGCAGCAAGGGGATTCTGTAGAGATTTTTATGACTTCGCAACATGCATATGGTTCAGGAGGTTATTTCTCACAGTTGGACGGTTTTGAAGGGAATGAAGAATTGGAAGGTAATCGTCCTGTCTATATGTCGATGAAATTGTGTGAGGTAATTTCCGATCCGGTCAAAATCGATCAGGATAAGACCATTGCTTATGCGGAAGATGTTTTGGGGTTGAATGCACAAGATTCTATCGCAGAGAATTTGTATCTTAAATTGGAAACGGAATTACCGGATGCGGCCGAAATACCGAAAGATACGACGGTGACTATTTGGTATGTAGCGAAATTTACGGATGGATTTATTTTCGATACCAATATAGAATCATTAGCTCGGGAACGAAATATCTATGATGAGGAAGACGGTTCCTATACCCCTTTCTCTATTACTTATCAGGATGGAGAGGCAGATGATATTGTAGATGGTTTGATAGAGGCGGTGAAACATATGCGGGTAGGGGAGAAAGGGACAACTGTTTTTTCTTCTTCATGGGCTTATGGAGCATCGGGGGACTCTAATGGGAAAACCTTGGTGCAGCCTTATACCCCGTTAGTTTTTGATATAGAGATTATTGCTCCGGAAACAGAGTAGTCGTATGGGAATGGGAAAGTTATATCTTCTTCCTACCCCTTTGGTGGAAGATGATGTTCCGTTAAGTTATCTGCCGGAATGTAACGCGGAATTATTGGTACGTTTGAATTATTTTATTGTAGAGCAGGTTCGTACCGCACGTCGTTTCCTTAGTCGGGCGAAATTAGGACTCTCAATAGAGCAACTTACCTTTGCGGAGTTGAATGAACATACCCCTGAATCAGCTTTGGAATCCTTACTCGCTCCGTTGTTGGAAGGAGTTGATGGTGGATTAATGTCGGAGGCGGGTGTTCCGGGTGTAGCGGATCCGGGAGCTAATTTGGTCGCTTTGGCCCATCGAAGAGGTATAGAGGTTGTTCCGTTGATCGGACCATCTTCTATTTTATTATCGTTAATGGCTTCGGGAATGAATGGACAGTCATTTTGTTTTAATGGTTATTTGCCTGTTAAGCAAGGGGATAAGATTTCCCGATTGAAAGAATTAGAGAAACGGGCTTTCCGTTTTCATCAAACCCAGTTATTTATAGAAACTCCTTATCGAAATGATGCTTTGGTAGCAGATATGCTGCAAACTTTAGGAGATCATACTCGGTTGTGTATAGCTTCCGGTCTGACTTCTTCTCATGAGTATATTCGCACACGAAAGATTGCAGAATGGAAACATTCATCTCTACCTTCCTTACACAAGATTCCTACTATTTTTATTATTGGAGAATAAGCTTTTGTGGGAGGGGAAGTTCTTGAATAAAAAATCCGTTTGATGTTTTGAATCTCTTTTTGCTGTTTTGTTTTTTTCATCAGGAAGTAGGCAGCTTTCTTTATTACGCAGAGTAAAACAACGTAAAAATAGCCATCAACCATTCAAAAATAAATCCAAACTTTTCAAAATAAATTATTATTACAGATATGGAAGTAATGAAATATGCAGAAACCGAGCCTATTCGTGTCGCTCCGGGCGTAAATCGTCGATTTGTTCATACGGAGCGTTTGATGACAGTGATTGTGGATTTGACAGAAGGACCGAAATCGGTACCGGATCCTTTTCATTCACATCCGCATGATCAAACCACTTATGTAGCGTCAGGGGAAGTTCTTTTTTTTATGGAAGGGGAAAGTCCGGAACATTTACATCCGGGAGATTTAGTTGCAATTCCGGCGAATAAGCCTCATGCTATCCAGTTATTGAGTGAAACAGCCCGTTTAATAGATAACTTCACCCCTTTACGAGAAGATTTCTTTTAAAAGCATATTTTTAAATATTGCTGTTCGATAAAATAATCTATTGGAAGATACCTATTTGCAAGAATCATTGAATTATTGGGCATGTATATAAAAATATGCTTGATAGTCTGTTTGTTAATATTTATTGGTTCTTAATATTTTCTAAAAGGATAGACGCATATTTTTTTATTTTTCCAAATTTTTATTGTACAGCAATAATTGAGAATAAATCAGTTTTTTGCCTTGAATCTTTTGGTAATATGTAATATAAAGTTAATCATCTTAAGCTTTTGTGATTTTAAGATGATTGTTAAGATATGATAATTATAATAAATATTTTTAAATAAATATTTGACACTGTCCAAAATTTTGTGTAAATGGAAACAGGATTCATCTGTAAGTTCTTCTTATATCTGGATTCTGTTTTCAAACATAAGCATAAATTGATTCATAATCAAGCC